>CAYZUR010000460.1:0-1906 GCA_964481535.1 uncultured Spirochaetaceae bacterium
AATCTAGTGCTAAAAGAATAGCAGATATAAAAGCTAATGTAAAGACTAGTGGCAATAAAGTAATAATAGATTCTTCTAAGGCTGATGTTGATTTAAGGGTTATAGGTGAAATGAAAGATGAGTTAGCTTCTGTTAATAAAAAGATAGTTCAATTACAAGATGAAGGCGTCAGAGGGGCAAATGATTTAATAAAGATTGATGACCTCACTCCTACTAACGGAGTACCAGCTGATAATGTTTTAGATTTAAGGGTTAAACAAGAACAGAAAATACTAAAGGCAAGAGACACTCAGTTAAATGATTTACTTAAAAAGAAACAATCACTTATTGATAATTTGAATAAGAAAATGTATAATGTAAATGAAGGTGAATTAGATTTATATAGTAAGCCAGTAGTTACTAATATTAGCACTTCTGCTAAAGCACCAAATAAAGTTATTAGTGAAGTTACTGGAATGAAAACAGATAAGTTTGGTGAGAAATTATTAAAAGAAGCAGCTGACTCTATAGATAATAACGCATCTAAAAGTATGATGAAAAAATCTGTTCAAGCAGGTAGTGAGGGTGGTGATTTTTGGCATAGACACTTTGTTTCAATAGCCGATACATTTGAGAAGATGGGTCAGGCTGGAAAATTAATGATTAAAAAGATTTATCAAGCAGCTGATAAGGCTGATGCAGTATATGGTCAATTCATGGTTGGGTTTAAGACAACATTAAAAGATGCTATTAAAAATACAAATTATTCTAAAAAAGAATTAGGACCATTAGTATCAAAATATTTAGAGAATGGACTATCTTCTGGAGATAAATATATTGATGACTTGGTAGATTATGCAAGAGAGGTAAATAAGATTATATCAGACAGGGCTGTGGCACAAAATGTATTACTAAAAGCTCCTGATGGAACCGTATTAAAATTTGAAGCAATGGATAACTTTTTCCCACACATGTATGATAGCGAAAAGATGTTAAAGACATTTAGAAAGAGTCCAGCTGCGAAGACAAAATATATAGAAGATATTGCTAAAGCTAATGATGTAACTTTTGCTGAAGCTGAAACTATATTTAATAAATATATATCATATAATGCTGACAGATATGTTGGTTCACTACAACACGCTAGAACAGCAAACCTTCCTGGATATAGAACGGACATAGGTGCACTACCAGATTACTGGAATCAATCTATAACAAGACTATCAGAGATAGAACAGTTTGGTAACTTTGATGAGGTTGGTGATTTTCTTATAAAAAGAATAGGCGACGATGGTGGTAATCATGCTCTTGCTAAAAACATGTATGATACAGTGGTTGGTAGAGATAAAGCAAATGTAGCTGGTAATAAAATACTATCAAGAATGAGAAAGTTTCATTCAGTTTCATTATTGAGTCCTTCAACAGCAGTGTTGCAGTTTTCTCAATTAGCACCTGCTATGCAAAAGTTTGGTATCTTTAATACGCTAGGAGAATTAACCAAGTCAGCTATAAGACCAGGTAAGTATAAGAATTTTGCTATGTCAAAAGGAACACTATTAAATACTGCTAGAGAGATGGCAAATACTACTGGTGGTTTTGCAGAGCTATATCTCAACAAACTAAGTGGTATTGGGTATGTTGATAATTTTATTAGGGGAGTATCAACAAGTGCAGCAAAGAATTGGACTGATGATTTAATTAAAAAACTATCTACTGGTAAGAGAACAAAGTTTGTCCAAAGAGAATTAGCCAAGATAAAAACAATAGATGCTGAGAAAATTATAAAAAGTGGAACTGCTACTCAAGCAGAGAAAGATAGTATTATAAAATATTTAGTTGATAAAACACAGGTTAGAGCCAGGTCATTTGAACTACCAGTATCTTGGAGTAGTGAAACTGGTAAAACATTAACACAGCTAAAGAGTTT
>CAYZUR010000461.1:0-1903 GCA_964481535.1 uncultured Spirochaetaceae bacterium
CAATTTGAATAATAATTCTCAAAATATCCGATGATATCTTGCCCCGTTAGCATAAACCAAGTTCCTATTTGAGTAAGTATTTGAATTTTTTCCCTCTTTTTGTTACGTATCCTCTTCTATCCTAAATATCTTGTAGCACCGGCACCTGCATCTAAACTTTTGTAATGCTAATAATAGTATCAATCACCACTCAAATGCATACCTCTTAAGTTGTACCCTCCCCCTGTCTGCAATGAATACACATCCTATTTACCGTATTTCATGCAGTGATTACACTTGATAGTGCGGTAAAGCTGGTATATAATTACTGCATATCGTGAGGTGATTATAATGTGGATACATGAACATCCGAATTGGACACAGTTTACCTGGGATCTTGAAACACTCTCATCCCATCTTGCTGATATACGCTACCGTCAAGGGCGTCTATTCGGGAAAATGGAAAATATTGGGTTTGACCTTAAGACAGAGGCACGATTGAAGATGCTGAGTGATGATATCCTCTCGTCATCTTCAATTGAGGGAGAAATTCTCAACCCGATTGAGGTTCGCTCCTCAATCGCTCGTCGTCTGCATCTGGATATTGCAGGCCTAGTACCCTCAAATCATCATGTCGACGGTGTTGTCGATATGATGCTTGATGCAACGCAACATTATAATGAAACTGTTACTGCTGAGCGCCTATACAGCTGGCATTCCGCATTATTCCCCACAGGGCATAGTGGTATGCATAAAATTACAGTGGGGCAGTGGAGAACTGGCGATACAGGCCCAATGCAGGTTATTTCTGGTGCTATGGGTAGAGAGAAGATTCACTATGAAGCCCTAGAAGCGACAATAATTGATCATGAAATGGATGTTTTCCTTGCCTGGTGTAATACAAAACAGAGATTAGACCCCGTATTGAAAGCAGGAATTGCACACTTCTGGTTCGTGACCATTCACCCATTCGAAGATGGCAATGGCCGTATTGCACGGGCTCTAGGAGATCTGTTTCTTTCACGCTCTGATGGATCGCCAGAGAGATTCTACAGTCTTTCAAGACAGATTGAAGCCGATCGGAGTGCCTATTATGCAACCCTTGAAACGCAGCAACGAAATTCTCCAGATATCACCCTCTGGCTCGATTGGTTCCTAGATTGCTTGAACCTCTCCCTCACACATTCAGAAACAGCACTCAGCTCAATTCTGTTCAAATCTCACTTGTGGGATACTCTTAATGCCACTGGGGTCAATGATCGTCAGCGTCTTGTTATCAACAAAATGACAGAGGAGGGATTTGAAGGTTTCATGAACACATCAAAGTACGCAAAGATGGCTAAATGTTCTACCGATACGGCACTCAGAGATATCCAGGAATTGAAAGCTAGAAACGTCTTTCTCCAGAATATAGGTGGCGGTCGTAGTACCAGCTACAGATTGACTACCACCCCATTATGAGAGTGTAACAGATATGATTAGGATTGATTATGTAAATATGTAAAAGCAAATTATTGATTGTATCTACAACTTACCAGAACAGGCTACATTAATTCATGACAATGGATCACAATTTTCTTCAATAGACCGCAATACAACATAAAAGCAGTCAACACATCTGTAGCAGCACCAAATATGAATGTATGCGCATAACACAGACAATGCTAAAGGAGCAGCATATCCTGCTATAAATGATGACCAGGCATTAATCCCCACAATCCCCCTATTGGTTGAACAAAGACAGATTGTTGCCAAAATTGAAGAACTTATCTCTTTGATAAAGAATATGTAAGGATTAGACCCACCATATACGAAAAAAGCCCGTCATCCCTATTTCAATGAGTAACCAGTTCTCAATTGTATAAAAAATATAAACCGTCTTTTGCACAGAGTTGGTGGAAACAGCAAAATAAGCGTTAATTTG
>CAYZUR010000462.1:0-1228 GCA_964481535.1 uncultured Spirochaetaceae bacterium
TATAAAAAAAGATATTTCTATACTCATCACTCATGCAAGTGAAGCAGAAGCTGTGAAGCTATTCGCTAATACTTTCCTTGCCCTCCGAGTCGCGTTCTTTAATGAACTAGACACGTACGCTGAAGTGAGAGACTTGGATACCAAACAAATTATAGAGGGAGTGAGTTTAGATCCAAGAATTGGAGATCATTACAATAACCCCTCCTTTGGTTATGGTGGGTATTGCTTACCTAAAGATACGAAGCAACTATTAGCAAATTATAATAAAGTCCCTCAAAACATCATGACGGCAATAGTTGATGCAAACAGAACAAGAAAAGATTACATAGCAGATAGGATATTAGAGAAAGCTGGTTTTAGTGAAGAAAAAGCGAACGATATTACAGTAGGTGTATATAGACTCACCATGAAATTTGATAGCGATAATTTTAGGCAATCCTCCATTCAAGGAGTGATGAAACGCATCAAAGCAAAAGGTGTTAATGTAGTAGTATACGAACCTAACCTGGCTGCAGATGAGTTTTATGGGAGTGAAGTTGTAAAAGACTTCAACAACTTCGAAGAGAGATGTGAAGTAATCATCACTAACAGATATTCACAAGAACTTTCCTCTTGTTGGGATAAAGTCTACTCAAGAGATGTGTTTAAGAGGGATTAGATTGTGGTATATAGTTATGACACAATTTAAGAAATGTTTAAATTGTGAGATATTAAGAATAGCATTATACGTATTTATATATAGGCTCTTTCATAATTCATACATAATGACATTTAATACTACAGAGCATTTACTTGTTTAAATAAGTATAATTTTGTTTAATAAATGATTTTTATAATAATAAGATAGCAATAAATCCGCTAATATTTTATAATGGAGTTAATTAGAACAACCATTAAGAAAAGAAGGGGCTCATGAAAAGCATATCAGGAATTATAGGTGGTTGCAAGATACTATTCAATATTTCTTTTGATATTCAAGACTTCTCATACGACAATGATCGAAAAGTTAATACTCCATCAAGATAGTTCTTTTTTTAATCAGAATGGGATAAGCTTCTAAAAATATGAAAAGTAGTGCGCACTAAAAAAGACCAATTTTGAAGTAATTCTAGTTTTAAACAAAGAATCTTAAATGATGTTAGAGGATATTAGTTCAAATATATCATAAGTTTAAGGGAATTTGAAATTAACAAAAGACGATATTTTAGTTAGTGATAAAGCTAAAAGA
>CAYZUR010000462.1:1238-1889 GCA_964481535.1 uncultured Spirochaetaceae bacterium
AAAAGAGTACTGGGAAACGCTGGGGGAGAATTATGATAGTTGGAGTTTGTGGGTACGGATTTAGCGGTTCTGGTGCGGTATTGGATTTACTCAAATGTTATTCGGAAACAGAGGTGTTGGATAAATTTGAGTTCTCATTTATCTATAAACCCGATGGCCTAGAGGATTTGGAACGAGCTATAGTTACGACACCTTCAAGATATTTTTCAAGCGATTCGTCCATACGTCGTTTTATACAGTTCATGAATAGGCAAAAGAAAAGATACAATGCATTGTCCTCTGGTACATTTGAACTGCTATTAGATGAATATCTAAATAAAATAATACAAACGACATGGCTGGGGAGTACTTCGGTACATTCATATCAAGATTCGGGTCTGACTTATTTAGTAAGGCAAAAATTAGCACGCGCATTTCGTTTACGGTTTGAGAAAAAATTTTGGGGTATAAAGCGACCGTTTCCGCCTGATAAAAAGATGTATTATTCCTGCATGGGTGACGATTTTTATATAGCTACAAAGCAATTCATAGGTGATTTTATAAATAGCATTGGTGGATCAGGTGAAATTATCGTACTGGATCAGCCTTTTGCGGCGAACAATCCTGAGAAAAGTTTCCCGTTATTTGATTCATCTAAGGCGATTGTTGTTA
>CAYZUR010000463.1:0-1883 GCA_964481535.1 uncultured Spirochaetaceae bacterium
GAAGAAAGAAAAGAGTTAATTGTTGAATGTAAAGATTGGATGGCAAAAGGGAAGAGTGTATCGTCTTTTGCAAAAGATAAAGGAGTCCCTTCAGGAACTCTCTATTGCTGGATGTCGGGGAAGAAATCATCCAAAAGTCCATCCAAAAAAGCATTAGTCCATATACCAAAGATCCAAAAGATGAGTAGTGCTACTCCATTATTAGTAGAAATGAGATATGGTGGTTTATCCTTTGTATTTAATGAAGGGTATAGCCAAGAATCTCTTGAAGCAACATTGCTCTCATTAAAAAAGTGTGGCCTCTTATGATCTTCTCTTTAGATGAATATGAGTACTTTGTCTGCTGTGGCCGAACAGATATGAGAAAAGGTGCCTACTCTTTAGCAGCAATAGCTCAACATGAGATGCAACTCGACGTCTTTAGTAAGACCATGTTTTTGTTCTGTGGATCTGGTCATAAAGTATTGAAGATTCTCTTTTGGGATAAAAATGGATTTGTTCTCTACCAAAAGCGATTGCAAAAAGGAACCTTTGCCTGGCCTAAAGATGAAGTTGAAGCAAAAAAGATAACATATAACGACATAAAAAGACTTCTACACGGGGAAGATGTTTTCAGAAGAATACCAGTATTAAGAGGTCATTATTTGATGTAAAAAAAGGTGTAATTTTAGTATATATTTGCTCTAAAAAGCCTCTAAACAGTGTACAAAATATGCTGTTTGTGCTATATTAACTGCATGATTGATAAAGAATTAAATGCTAAATTGGAGAAGAAAAATATTCAATTAGAAGCAAAAATACAAATACTAAAACACGCACTTAAAGGCAAGGATACTACATATAAGCATGCTCTTGATGAAAAAGATAAAATCCTAAAACATACAGTAAGTGAAAAAGATGCAGAAATAGATAGATGGAAAAACCTCTATCTTACTGCTAATCAAAAAATCTATGGTAGGAGCTCCGAAGTTGCTGAAAGACTTCAACTCAATCTTTTTGATGAAGCTGAAGCAGAGAACCTTAATGATGCTGTTGAACATACTGAAGGTGAAATAACTGAGCAGAAAGTAAAATCTTATACACGAAAAGTTTCTCAAAACAGGACTCTTACTCTTCCAGCTAACACTCCTATTGTTGATACGTACCATGATGGAATAGAAGGTGCTACCTGTAATAGATGTGAATCTTCATTAAAAGAAGTTAGCGAATTTACTCAAGATACTGTTACTTTTATTCCATCTACCCACATAATTGTTCGCCATCATTACCCTCAATATAGATGTACTCACTGTGAACCAGAAACAAAAGAAGAAGAAGGACTTATTACTTCTCCCTCTACTTCACTTCTTCATGGCACTATTTGTGATCCTTCTCTTCTTGCTCAAATAGTTACTGACAAAATGCACTTTGGATTACCATTGTATCGTCAAGAAAAGAAATTACGATTAGATGGAGATCAATTCATTTCTAGACAAGCTCAATCATCCTGGATGATGCATGTTGCAAAAAACCTTAAAGGTCTTTCATTAGCATTAGAAAGATCGCTTCAAAAGTGTTCTCTCTGGAATATGGATGAAACAGGCGTTCAGATTCTTAAACTTCCTGGTAAAGAAAAAACAAATAGCAAAAGAAATGCTTTTATGATTGTCCGAGCAGGTACACATAGCGATGGAACGAATGGCCCAGTCATTTTTACTTACTCAGATAATAGAGTAGATAAAACAATAGCCGATTTAATAGGAGATTATGAACATGTTATCCAAAGTGATGGACTCTCTGGCTATGAAAATGCTGCTAAAGAAAAGAATTTTACTCACCTAAGTTGCCTCACTCACTCACGTCGAGGTGTCGCAGAAATCGCAAAACAAAAGTCAAATAAAGAT
>CAYZUR010000464.1:0-1883 GCA_964481535.1 uncultured Spirochaetaceae bacterium
ACAATAAAAATGTGCATCTTCACTAATAGATTGACTGTCGAGTTCTGCTGCTAACGAAAAAATCTTAAACACAGATCCAGGTTCTCTCATTTGGGTTGCGAAACTATTTCTTCGACTTTCAGGGCTCGATGAAGCATAATTCTCAGGGTCGTACCATGGATAGCTTGTTGATGCTATAATTGCCCCAGTTTTTGCTTCAATAACGAGACCAACAGCACTTTCTGCATTATGTTCTTTCACCATATCGCGTATATTGAAATCGAGCATATATTGAATATTCATATCGAGGGTGAGGTGAACATCATCTCCAAATGTGATATCTTCATTAAGATGAGGATATGGAAGGAGGGTAGAATTATAGGAATACTCTAATCCTTCTAATCCAACATTTTCACTGTTAGTAAATCCTATGATTTGAGAGGCATGATAGTTTTGGGGGTAGACCCGGCCATATCGTTTTTCTACAATAGCTCCGGGGAGTTTTCCTTGAATAATCATCTTTTCCAATATACTTTTTTCGCTCGTTGAGAGATTTTTTTTAATAAGTGCATAGCGAAGTTTACCCTTTAGTAATGATTGAATTTCTGATTCACTCATATGTATTAATGGTGAAATGGTAGTAATGAGACTATTTCTATCTTTTATATTCCATAGATGGAAGGCAAGGGCGTAATAGGGAGTCTCAATTGCAAGTATTTCACCATTTCTGTCATATATAGTGCCACGAACTACTCGATGAGCAACTTTTGGATCATCATATGTTACTTCTTTCGTGCTTGAGGAAAGAATTAGCCACACTAAAAATGAGAGAATAATGATAAATAATGCAATAGAAATGATGAGTACAATCCGTAGTGTGTGTTTTTCCCTAGATACCATGGTGAAATTATAGTATTATGTTTGTGATGTATTGTCGATAGTAGGTAGGTAGATGGCAAATAAAAATCAGTATAGTTACGATGACATGGATAAAGGACGAAAAATGAGAAAAAGTGATTCTAAAATAGATAAGAAAAGTTTATCTATTATTATCATTGTAGTCGTCATAGGTATTGTCTTATCACTCACAGTAATTCTCTTATGGTTATTCTTTTTCTCTACTCCAGAGTCAGTGAAAAAGAAAGAAATTGCCCCGTCTACAACTCTTGTTATTAATGAAAGTGTGGCGCCTTTACTTACCCCGCCGGTAGTACAGGCAGAGCCCCTTCCTTCTAAAGATATATCAGATAAGTTAAACGAAGTAAAACTCGATACCGATAAAGGAATTCAAGTAAGAGAAAAAGATAGCTGGTATTCACTTCATGAAGTGAAAGACGATGAAGATCTTACCTCTATTAGTACATTATATGGGATTAACAAAGAGTCGATTATTAGTGTAAACGGGATTAAAAATTTAAGTGCTATTCAAAAAGGGCTCTCTTTAAAGATTCCCCTCCAAAATGGACAACTCTACACTGTACAATCGGGAGACTCTCTCTCTATTATTACAAACCGCTATAATCCGGGACTCGGATGGAAAACTCTTCAAGATATTAATAATCTCTCTAGCCAAAATATCTTTCCAGGACAAAAACTCTTTATTCCAAGTGCCCAAGCTTCGTTAGACGGATCGTTAAATGATTATAATCGTTTTATATCCCCATTTGATGGACGATTGATTGGTCTGTATGGACAAACTGTTGTATATGGAACAAGCGAAAAAGTTCTCTCTCTTCAAGGGATATGGATTGGGGGAAAAGAGGGTGATCCAATAATAGCTAGTGCAACAGGGATTGTTGTAGATACAGGAAATAATGTGAATGAAGAGGGAAGATTCGTAGTTCTCAGTCATGAAAATGGGTACAGAACAAAGTATGCTCACCTCAGTAATGTCAATGTGAGTG
>CAYZUR010000465.1:0-1879 GCA_964481535.1 uncultured Spirochaetaceae bacterium
TATAAACTTCACCGTAGACATCGTTGGTTGGACACCACTCAATACAAGATCACCGAATCCACCGTATTCATTTAAAATAGGATTCTTCTCAATTTTACCCTGATACTCATCTGCATATTTTAGGAAGTCATAATTACCTGTGTTTCTATAAATAGCTGTGGAAACTCCTTTCATCTCTTCCCACCAAGCATGCTTCGCTGTGGTAGTCAAAGCCTCAAAATAATTCTTGTCTTTAGTGTTAACCCCTGTTACTGAAGACATGTAACCCATATCAGCCATTTTATGAGCAGTATCCATGTCTATTCCAAGGTTGTTCAACATGAGAGCAGTATCAAATTTAGCAATAGTACCATTGGGATCTGGAGAATTATAAAGAGCATTCTCTAAAGGTCTTTTAAGTTGCCTTTCAATATCAAACAATCCAACATCTAATTTTGGTATATCAAAATCTTTAGATCTTTCAGGGTTTCCCATTTTAAGCATTCGCATTACTTCACTATCATTCATCAATTGTTCAATATTTAAATCAGCCATAAAAGCTCCTATAGTCTCGTTCGCAATGTGGAATTTTCTAAACCCAATAGGTTCCTACGATAGGTAGTGATATCTCTAATAAGATTGGAAAGTTCTGTTGTTTTTTTCTTATGCTCTTCTAAAACGCCATAATATTTATCGTCAAATTCTTCCTGCATTTTTACTGGAGAATACCCCGTTCCAGCCATTCCTAAAGGGGATACTGTTTGCTGATAGTCTGCTACTGATTTCTTCTTCGAAAAAAGTGGATCATTAATTGTACTTTCAAGATCTTCGATATCGTAAGCAAGCTGTGGGTCAACATAATCTCTAAACATAGTCATGTTTGAAACACCCCCATTACTTTCAGAGAACATACCCCACCCAAGAGTTCCTCGCTTATTAATGTCAGTGTCAGTGGCAGCAAAATACACCCCATCGATCTCTGGGTCAGAGAAAGCCCATTGCTTCCCAGCAATTTTCATGTCACTAGGATGAATATCAAATGAACCTATTAAAGCCTTCTCAAGTGTTCCTCCCACAAAAAGAAAAGAAGCATTAGCCATTACTTGAAGCTTTTCAAACTGTGTCCCGTTCTTTCCCAAATCTTCATAATCTCTATAGGCAGAATTAATCTCTTTGGTGATTACATCTAATACACCTTTATAACCTTCAATAGTTTTGGGATTCCTTAGTGAACGAATTTGAGGTCGTTGCAGTAGTTCAAAATTCAGCAACAGGTCATATCTATTATCCATAACGTCCTGATTAAATGTAGAGATATCGCTCCTTTCAAGGTTATCTATACGGTCAGAAATATTCTCTTCACTCATGAATTTAGAAATCTTTCCGAAATTATCTAGAATATCTTTAGCTGTTGTATTCACAACAAACTCATCAATTTGCCTCTGCAACAATGAAAAATCTTTCCCTGCAAGATCTGGATTCATTGCTACAGCATCATCAATTGCCTTTTGCAGAGATGTTCTAAGCCTTAATCTTTTCTCAGAAAAAGCTTCCCCTTTACTTGCTGGATATATAGCGAGAAGTGCATTAGAAATTGACTTTTCAATTATAGAAAAGTTGTCATTCTTTGCAAAACTATACTTATTTGTAAGTCCTTCATCTTCTGCTGTTCCTGCTTTAATTATTTTCTTCTGGACGAATCCGTTAACAACTGATTTGAGCTTACTGTCAGAAACATTTGGATCTCTTCTTAATTGGTCAATGAAATCCAAAGCAAGAGTACTATCTATTACGAATGAATCTCGGATACTTGCAAGAGATATCATCTCTTTCCGAAAAGAACCATCACTTATATATGACAATTCTGTTTGCGAAATATACCGTCCTTCACCATTTTTTA
>CAYZUR010000466.1:0-1879 GCA_964481535.1 uncultured Spirochaetaceae bacterium
TCTTCTACTCGGTTTTCAATGTCCCCTTTGCTCATATCTATTTCGAGCAATCCTCTTTTCTTATATATTTCTAAAGGTTCGCTGATAATTGTTCTTACTGTCATTCTAGGGTCAAGTGAGGCATAGGGGTCTTGAAATATCAGTTGGATATTTTTCCTTGCATCGAGGAGTTCTTTCCCTTTTGCCTTAATTAAATCAAGTCCATTAAATACTACAGAACCACTTGTGGGGGTATAAAGCTGTGCGATTGATCTCACTGTTGTTGATTTTCCACATCCAGATTCTCCAACAATACCAAGGGTTTCACCCTCTTTTACATCAAAGGAGATTCCATCTACAGCTCGAACAGCGCCAACTTGTTTCTTTAAAATAAATCCAGCTTCTATAGGGAAGTGTTGCTTTAAATCTTTAACTTGTAGAAGTGGACCTTTTATCTTTTTATCACTCATGAGTGCTTATCTCCTTATCATCTGCATATAACCAACATGAAACTTCGTGTCCAGGTCCCACTGTTATTGTAGGTGGATATTTATAGGTACAAATATCCATTTTTTTATGACATCTGGGGTGGAAGGGGCAGCACTCTGGTAAGTCAATAACGTTTGGTGGTTGTCCTTCAATGCTGAACAGTTTTCCATCTTTTGCTTTATCGAGACGAGGAACAGATTTTATAAGTCCATCTGTGTATGGATGTGAGGGACGAGCATAGAGTTCATCAGTGTTTGCTTTTTCAACAATCTTTCCAGCATACATAACACATACCGTATCACATAGTCCGGCTACTACTCCCAAGTCGTGAGTAATAAGGATGACCGCGGTGTCTAATTTTTTAGCAAGTTCTTGGATAAGTTCTAGTATCTGCGCCTGAATTGTTACATCTAATGCTGTTGTTGGTTCGTCTGCAATTAATATCTTTGCTTCACAACTAAGTGCCATCGCAATCATTACACGTTGACGCATTCCACCACTAAATTGGTGGGGATAGCTACGTATTCTCTCTTCGGCTGCTGGAATCCCAACTAGCTTTAGCATATCAATCGATTTTTGTAGAGCCTCTTTTTTACTTATTTTTTGGTGTAATAAAATAGTCTCTACCATCTGTGTAGAAATTCTTAAAAAGGGATTTAAGCTCGTCATAGGGTCTTGGAATATCATAGATATTTCATTTCCTCTGATTTCTCTTAAGTCTTTTTCAGAAAGGGTTAAAATATCTTTTCCCTCAAAGAGAATCTCTCCTCCAACAATTTTTCCTGGTGGGGACTGGATAAGACGCATAATTGAGAGGTTTGTTACAGATTTACCACTACCGGATTCACCTACAATACCAAGAGTTTCCCCTTCAGATAGTGTGAATGAAATTCCATCAACAGCTTTAACAACGCCTGCATCAGTTTTAAAATATGTTTTAAGGTCTTTCACCTCTAATAAAGGCTTTGGTTGCTTATTTTTCTTTGTTTCCACAATGTGCTCCTATAGCTGGTTCTTGCTTTGAGGGTCAAACGCATCTCTTAAGCCATCACCTAAAAAGTTCATAGCAAATAAGAATACTGTCATCACTATAGCAGGGTAGAATAGTTTCCATGGATATAATGTCATACCACTAACTCCATCACCTACTAATGAACCCCATGATGCAAATGGCGCTTGAACTCCGAGGCCAAGGAATGAGAGAAAACTCTCAGTCATAATAAAGGATGGAATTCTTAAGGTCGAGAATACGATAATAACACTTAAAGAGTTTGGTACAAGGTGCTTCATGATGATGCGCCAGGTTGGAGCTCCCATAGATCTGGCTGCTTCAATAAATTCTTGATTTTTCAGACTCATTATGAACCTCTTCTTTGCCTTAGCTATCATTAGTTGGCTTACCGTATCGAGA
>CAYZUR010000467.1:0-1877 GCA_964481535.1 uncultured Spirochaetaceae bacterium
CCACTTAGGTTATACACCTCATTAATTCCTAACCCTTTGAGCATACGGAGGGCAACGTGTCCTTTTTGTCCATCATCGCTAATGAGGAGAATAGGATGTCCTGATGGGATGCTTTCTATGTTGTCTCTCAATACATCTTGGCTTAGGTTGTTACTTCCATAAAGGCTTGCTTTAGAGAAGCTAATAGGATCTCTAAGGTCAATGACAATAGGTTCTTTTTCAGTTGCAAACTTTTCTACATCTTGAGCAAGTATTGAAGTGCTAAATCCATCTTGATGGTTAACTGCGGTAAATGCTGCCATATTAACAGGGCCATTAGGACTATCAAAAGGTGGGGCATATGCGAAATCGAGTTCTTCAAGGTCTCGTATTGTTAAGCCACCTGCAATAGCGGTTGCTATTACATCGATTCGTTTATCTATTCCTACGCGTCCTGCAACTTGTGCTCCTAGGACTTTTTCATTATCACGGTCCCAAATAAGCATGAGGCTCACCTTTTCAGCTCCTGGATAATAGGATGTGTGGCTTGATTTGTGTACTACAATAGCATCAGCATTAAATCCTGCATCTTTTGCGATTCTAAGGCTCATGCCAGTAGAACCAGCTACTGCACCAAATACTTTTACAATTGAACTTCCACTTGCGCCGTTATAGGTGCGAGAAGCACCAAGGGCATTCTCTGCAACAATTCTTCCTTGTCTATTAGCAGGACCTGCTAGGGGCATTCTCACTGTTTTATTCATTACATTGTGGGTAATTTCTACCATATCACCTGCTGCATAGATAGATGGGTCATTTGTTCTCATTTGATTGCTTACTTTTAATCCACCACGTGTGCCCATTTCAAGTTTTGAATCAATAGCTAACTGTAGGGTAGGTTTTACTCCAACAGAGAGGAGAACGAAATCAGCATCAACAGTTGTTCCGTCATTAAGGAGTACTTTGGTATCTTCAATACCTTGTACTGATTTCCCTAATTTTAGTGTTACTCCATAATCAAGGAGCTCTTTTGTAATAAACCCAGCTACTTCACCTTCTAGAGTTGGCATTACCTGTGGTGCCATTTCTACGAGAGTGACTTTGATTTCTCTTTTAGCGAGGGCTTCAACCATTTCAAGGCCGATAAAGCCTCCGCCTACTACTACTGCGGTACGGGGTTCACTCTCTTTTATGAAATTATCTATTTTATCCATATCTTCGAGTGTCCATAATTGGAAGACGTGGTTTTTATCAACTCCAGGAAGGGGTGGAACTACTGGTTTTCCCCCTTGTGCTAATATAAGTGCATCATAGGGAAATGATTGTTCTTTACCAGTTTGAGAATTGCGAGCAAGAACTACTTTCTTCTCTCTATCAATGCTCAATGCTTGGGTATTAGTGTGTACATTAACTCTGTATTGCTCATTAAAGGTCTCTTTACTTGCAAGGATAAGGGATGATCTGTATTCAATATCTCCTCCTATGTAGTATGGCAATCCACAGTTAGCAAAAGATACATCTGCTCCTGCTTCTAGTAGGGTAATATTTACATTATTGTCTATTCGTCGTGCGCGGGCTGCAGCGGTTGCTCCTGCAGCAACTCCACCAATTATTAAAAGATTGTTCATCTGTACTCCTATTTTTTTATATATCACTTCTTATGTATAAGGAAATAGGTAGTGAGGGTAAAGTGACAATATCACAGATAGAAATGTACGAGGTAATAAAACACAATTAGGGAGGTCGTGTGTTGTTCCCACTATAATTCGTAGTGATCCCCTTCCTCGCATTTATAAGTAAATTTATATAGGAGATATCATAAAAAAAAGAAGGATGTTTTTTCATTTTAATGGTAAAAGGTATATGTGATGATCTTGGGTTTTTTCATATATTAGGAT
>CAYZUR010000468.1:0-1867 GCA_964481535.1 uncultured Spirochaetaceae bacterium
GTCTATTGTACACCAAACTTAACTCGGTGTCCAAATTCACGGGTCCATTATACTTATAGCCAACCCTGAATTTGAAGAAGCAATTACTTTGTTCCCTGTAGTGTTTAATGAAGGCACTTCATATTACAAGGATATCATTTCTACTAATAAAGCAGCCCAAACGGTAGAAGCAACTGATACTGTTTTCCTTGCATACACAGATTTGCAAAATCTCCACCGAACTGCCAAAAATTCAGGACGCAAAGGATTAGCCTCTGAGGAATTTGCTGCAGAAGTAGAAGCCGCTCGAGTTAAATCAGCTGATGTTCGATTTACCTTCGCCAAAAGTCTTGAAGCTGAAGGAAACAGACAAAGTTTGAAAACTGCAGTTCTTCAATATGAACAAGTGAAAGAGAGAGCACCAGAGTATCCTGATATTGAAAGAATAATCAAAGATGTAACAGAGAAAGCCACTGTTAGCATAATGGTGTTTACCGAAGGTCCCACAAAGGGTCTTCATGCAAAGATTTTTAATACTATTAAAAGTAATCTAATGGCTACAAGATTCTTGAAAATAGTTGAATCAGAAGATTTTAGTCAAGGCACGATACAATCGACAAACTTTGCTCGAGCACTTGAATGGGGAAAACGAAACAATGTTGATTATGTAATAAGTGTTAAAGATCATAGTGCGAGATCTAGAAAATCTGAAATTAAAAATAGGCTTGTTCCTGAAAGCGATGCATGGTTTACTGCAGTAGAAACGACCTATGGATACCATTATACCACAAAACTTGACTATAGTATTTTCAATATCAACTCATCAGCTGTTGAAAAATCAGGCATAGTTGTAGCCAGCACAGACCAGATCGACTTTACTATCGCCCTTGTGAAGGCTACAGGTTCTAAAGAATTGAATCTTGGGGATACAGGTAAGAGAAAACTTAATTACTATGAAACAGATACAGATCTAGGACATGAAAGACTTGGTACTATGATATACGAAATCGAGAAAGATTCTTCTAGGGTGTACAGTACAGACTCAGTTGCAAATCCAAATAGTTATAAAGATTGGATGGCATACTATAAGACAAAATATAGCGACTTTGCCACCTTAGTTCGTGGTGAGAGTGGAAAAGTTTTCTTTTATGATGTGCAAGTCATTCAAGAATCTTTCAAAGACCCAGATTATTATATCTATTTAGGAAACGATGTGATCGATTCAATAAAAATATCTGCACGAAATAAAGCTCTTTGTGATGGACTATTGAGAGTCGCAAAAGAATATTACACGAATGAGATAAACTCACAGAGTAATGACTCTCTAAAACCTGCAAGTGACTTACTTGTAAAAGATTTAAAAGCCTTTTTCTAAGACCTAGAATCTACTCTTTTTACTGGCAACAATGAAGAGAGAGAATAGCAAAAATATACAAGCGGGTGTTACAACCCGCTTGTGTTGTATCCTCCCTCTCTATCCTAATTTTGATGAATTCCACTTTTCTTATTCTCAATATTTCTGTATCTCTAAAAAAAGTCTTTATGTGGAACAAAAAAACTTGTAAAAATTTAGGATATGGGGCAAAGTAAAGCTCATTGTTTTAACCAATGAAACATACGTTTCATTGGCTCTCATATGTTTATGTTAACGCTTTCCAATCTTTTTTTTGGAAACAAAATAGGAGGTTTCTCTATGTCAGTAAAAGAGAAAAGTCGACATCCATTTGCCTCTGAGCTTACTTCTTATGTTCAAGATGAGAAAACCTTCTATTGCATGCCAGGGCATAAACAAGGCAAAGGGGCTCCCACATTCTTAAAAGAGATATGGGGAGAGAACGTATTCAAATACGACATTACAGAAGTAAGTAAAAGTGATGTTCTTGCCTAT
>CAYZUR010000469.1:0-1861 GCA_964481535.1 uncultured Spirochaetaceae bacterium
AGCACGGATTCCAACAGCTTCTGGTCCTGCTTCTCGAGAGTTATATGCACCAGCGCCTTTGAGGAACATACCAGGGAACCAAGCATATGGACTTGCTGTTTCTGGGTTAAGTCCTCTGAGCCATGAATCTACAACAGTTTGAGCAGTGATTTTCACACCATCTGACCATACAGCATCACGAAGAGTGAATGTGTATTGATCGCCTTCATCATTTGATGTCCAGCTTTCTGCTAATCCAGGAACCGCATTTGCTGTCTCAGGATCATAAGCAACTAAGCCTTCAAAGATTGTTTCGTAAATTCTGTGTTCTGGAACACCTTGAATTTGATGTGGGTCGAGGCTTTCTGGTTCTGCACCGTTGATTAATTTAAATACAACGCCGTCCTTTATTGCGACAGGGGCGACAGGAGCAGGAGCAACAACTTCAGCTACTTTAGGAGCTGGTTCTGCAGGTTTAGCTGGTTCTTCTGCTTTTGTTACAGCAGGTGCAGCTGGTGTTTCAACCTTGGCGGTCTCTTCTTCTTTTCCACAGGAAACAAATAAGACTCCGACAAGGAGAATTACTAATGCAATCGATAAAATTTTCTTCATATACATATCTCCTTCTTGAAATATATGCGCTCATAATAGAGTAGCTTATAGCAACTCAATAATCAAGGAAAAATACATTTCCTTGTACATCTTACCATAGAATTAAAGAAACTAAAATACGCTTTTCTACACTTTATTTTATGAGTATAGTAAAAGTGAGATAATTAAAGGAGTGAACAACTATGATGGGGATGAAGTTACATAAAAAAAACGATAATTTGATGTATTATACTATATCGCAGGTTCATAAAATTTCTTATGCTATGTTTGCATTACTGATGCTTGTAGGGCTATTTTCAGTCCCTTTCTCATCTATGTTCACTTTTAGGTCACTAATCCCACTCTCTTTTCTCTTTATCTCTCTCATAGGACTCGGATATCGTGAAAAATGGGAATTTGATGCATTAAAGAAAGAAGTAAGGAGTGTAAATGGGATTTTCTTTTTAGTAAAACAGGAAATTATCCCATTTGAAAAGATTAGTTTCATTGAAATTAGCCATTTTACAAAAGGATTTCAGCAACAAAAGAAACTTGGGGATAGGGGGAGAAATAAATCGATGACAGTATTTTCCCTTCGTTTAGTTGATGATTCTGTAAAGCAAATTGAGATTGTTCCAGAAAGGGTAAGTCATGGGAGAACTCATAGCACAGCATATGTGATTGCACGTGATATGAATCTCCCATTTAAGGCTGATCGCGAATATGATGCGATCAACCCAGTTGAGTTATCAGATATATAGTTTTTTTAATATAGCCAACAAGCTACTTCATGATGTTCATCTATTCTCTTCATCTGTGGAATATTGGTTTTACATTTTTCCATTCTGTAGGGACAGCGGTCATAGAAATAACAACCAACCCTCTCTACATTAGGACTAGGAACATCTCCCGTGAGTATGATTCTTTGTCGTTTTCTTTCAATAACAGGATCTGGAATAGGGGCAGCTGAAAGAAGTGCTTTAGTGTATGGGTGTAGTGGGTTTTTATACAGGTCACTACTTCGAGATAATTCCATAATCTTACCAAGATACATTACTGCAACTCTTGTGCTGATATATTCAATTACTGCTAAGTCGTGAGCAATAAATAGATAGGTAAGACCTAATTCTTCTTGTAAATCATGAAGTAGGTTGAGTATTTGTGATTGAATTGATACATCGAGTGCACTAACCGGTTCATCCGCTAATATGATTTTGGGGTTAAGGGCAAGAGCTCTCGCAATTCCGATTCTTTGCCGCTGTCCACCACTAAATTCATGTGGATATCGGTT
>CAYZUR010000470.1:0-1852 GCA_964481535.1 uncultured Spirochaetaceae bacterium
TTATTTCATACCTCATCCTTTCTAAAAAAAGAGCGTTTAGTTCAATGAAAACATTTTTCCACACAGGATCATGATGAAAAATATCATTGAAAGAACAAGAGCATGTGCGTAATCTTGAGTATCCAGATACGGGGTATGTGTTTCATCTCCTTATCTATGTATGGAATTTTTATAAAAAATATCTTCACCTTTATGTGAAAGAACATCCCAAAATACTCTTTCTCACAATGAAAATAGAACCTTTTGGGATGGCCCACACTGGTGATCTTTTTGGAAAGGTGAATGTCCCTTGCGAAGGGAAGTACCTATATATTATTTTCTAAGAGTGCAAAGAGTGCTTAATTGATGTATAAAACATATTAGAATGGACATGATTTTGTGGCTATGGTATATTTTTATAACAATAAGGATGGTTTATGTCAAAAACACCATGGTTGATTAAATTATATAGATTTATATTGAAACGTACGTATGGCAAATGGCTTTTACGTCACTATGATGTTAGTTTGAAAGGATACGAAGATATTCCTAAAGAGGGCCCTTTTCTCATTATAGGAAATCATTCTCACACATACGATTCCCTTTTTTTATCAGCAGCATCATCTTTTCATGTCCACTGGGTTATGGGTGCATATTTATTTAAAATAAGATTTCTCCGTTTCTTCTTTGATACGCTCCTTCAAGGAATTGCGAAGCAACAGGGAAAATCTGATTTGCAAACAATAAAAGGGATGCGATCTCGACTTGATGAAGGTGGAGTAGTTGCGTTCTTTCCAGAGGGAACACGAACATGGGATGGAGAGAGTATTCCTATAAACAATGCAACCGCAAAGCTCATCCGATTATTTAATGTTCCAGTTGTGGTAGTTCACTTTGAAGGTGCGTTTGGCTCTAAACCCCGATGGGCACATAAGAGACGAAAAGGACCTATTACACTCAAGGTGGTGAAGGTTATACAAAAAGAAGACCTAAAGGGAAAGAGTATTGAAGAAGTTGTCTCCCTTATAAATACATACCTCAATCATAGCTATAATGATTGGCAGAAAGAACACCATGTTCCATACTACAGTGACAATAAGGCTAAAGGGATAGAGAATATTTTATATGCTTGCCCCGCGTGTCACTCCTTTTCCACGATAAAAGGAGTGAAGAATACATTTATGTGTAAAAAATGCGATAGTACATGGGAAATAAATGAATATGATGAGATTCTTCCTATAAAAGAGGCTCTCTTTTATCCAACAATTGCAAGTTGGCATAAATGGGAAGTCTCATATTTAGAAGAATTATCTCGCTCTGATAATTTATCATCTCTTTTTTCTCTTGATGATGGGGTTCTTTTTCAACTTGCCTCTTCTAATCAATTAATATTACTAAGTAAAGATTTTTTTTTCGTCGCAACCTCTACTGCTTTTGTTCTTAAAGTAAACTCGTTTGAAAAGCTTGAAACACCTTTTAGGAGTGACGAAATTATCTTTTCCTTTAATGATATCAACTCAATTGCAATTAATGCAAAAAGTACGTTAGAGTTTACCTATAATAATACTATCTACCGAGTAAGGATTAAACCTGATCAGTCGATTCTAAAATATATGGAGCTTTATCAAATCCACCAAAGACTTGTCTCAAAGGAGAGTGTGTAAATGAACTGGAATTATATTATTCACATCGGAATTATCTCATTATCATTATTATTGGCGGCTCTTTTAAAGGCAAACATTAAATTTTTACAAAAATATCTTATTCCTTCCCCTATTATAGCTGGAATTTTTTTGCTTATTTTTTATAACTTTTTTGCTCCCTTACTCAACCTTGAGAGCAATTACTTGGGAGAGTTAGTGTATCACCTCCT
>CAYZUR010000471.1:0-1845 GCA_964481535.1 uncultured Spirochaetaceae bacterium
GGATAGAACTCGCAGGTTTTGGTGGATACATCGTCTATGATGGAATTAGCTTTAGTGATGATACCATCAGTTTTGGAGCAAATGACTTTCACTTCAAAAAGAAGAGACTCATAGCATCTCATGCAATTCCAAATTATGGCTTTCCTTATGCACTAGAGTTACTTAAGAAAGCCCCAATACTTACTCAACTCCTTCTCACTCACCGCTATCCATTTAATGAACTCATAAGGGGCTTTGAAGGGTATGAGGATCGAGATTCTAAAATCATAAAAACTGTTGTGTATATGTAAATTATTTCTCTTTCATCTCACGATAATGAGATTGCTTTCACTATAAGTAACACTTTCACCACGGTGGTGAAAGTACTATTTATAGTGAAACTTGAGATTATTAACGCGTAATTCTTTCGCTATTAGTGCATAACTTATTCGTATTACTCATATTTCATGTGCACGTTATCCAAAGACAGTAAGAATAGTCCCATACTTTATTAAAGTCAGAGTTGTTCCTTAGAGCTTTTACAATCGGGAATAAAAGCAGTTCTATTTGAATAATTACTTCAGTTAAACTTAGATTGGAGTCTACGTGTTTCGCTTTTATAAATGAATTCCATTGTTTTTGACGGTGATATTCTTCACTAAATCCTTGTTCAAAAGCAACAATTACATCTAATGCAGTTTTTCGATTATTAAAAGTTTCTTCAATTGCTGCTTTTAGTATTTCTCCAGAAAATTGTATCGATTTTGAAAGAATACATATATCGTAGAAATCCTTCATTCTGCTATTTGCTTTACCAAGAGAAACAATTGCCTCAAACTTTTCAGAAATTACCGATTCGATCGAATAGGCAAAAATATGTGGTATTTCTTGGTCTAATAAAGTTGGATATTCCATGAGGATTTTAGAAGGAAAAATCACATCACCAAATCCAATATCAATAGAAACTCTTAATTTTGTCTTGTCTAGATACCCACTTATGGAAACATTTATACCCACATGTTTTTTAAATTCAGCAATTTTGACGATACGTAATGAATCTAACTCAAAGCGAATACCATCTTGTGGACATTCAATAGAGAATACTTCTTTAAAGGCGTTTGTAATATCAATAATGGTATTTGGAATAGTACATCCTAAAAAATCAACATCAGCAGTGCCGCGCACATAGTTTCCTTTGTATAATGCATAAAGTAGAATTCCTCCTTTTAGTATAAAGTGTTCTTTATATGAGGAAATCGATAGGCGATATAGCATTCTTTCAAGACCATATATTGTAAGAATTTCATTATATGGCCGATTATTTTTAACAGCTCTATTTTTAAGTTTTGCTTATATTGATTCGACAATATTCATAGGAGCACCTCAAGATATTTTGATAAGGTAGTATAACTTCTTAGTTGTTCTGCATATCGGATGAGTTTGTTTATATCACGGTCTTCTTCTTTCAGATAATTTTTTAGTACCTCGAGACAATCCTCTTGGCCATATTTATTTCGATAAGAGAGTAGATCACAAACAGTTTTCTCTTTATCATAGATTTTGCAAGAAATTCCATCTATATCTAATGTCTCAATTCCAAGTTCGTATCGATTCTTAGCAAAATAGAATATGCCAATTGATGGCCACTGTGGGAGTATTGTTGCTTTAGATTTATTTGGAATAGCTACATCGATTTGATAAGGTCGATAGGTACTTATTTCATGGTATACAGCCGCACTCATTAAACATACGACTCCCAATTTTACATATCCTTCTACATAGAGAAACTCATTTTCATCCTTAGTATATTGTAAATTTTCGTAGGTATCTCCATTGATTCGTTGTAACATCCCATTTTTTACAAAA
>CAYZUR010000472.1:0-1824 GCA_964481535.1 uncultured Spirochaetaceae bacterium
ACAATCCGAGAAAGCTTCAGAAAGATATGCTTGAAGCTTTAAAAACAAGCTATTATGTGGACAGCACCGTCGGCCATTTTAGGCAGATGCTCGAAAAGGTTTGTACTTCTATCGAAAATGGGGAATGCACAACCTATGAGGAATTGTTTTCCAGACATTATCAAGGCAAAACAAAAGAAGCCGAGCGTAATGGAAGATGGCTGCTAGGTGCAATAGAGCTATTTGACACGACAAAGGAGTTCCCGAACTGCAGAACTCGAACTAGTTTGGGGAGAACATCGAAAACAGAAGAGCTATCTGAAGAATTTCAAAAAGCCCTCGCTCATTATCAACAAGCCGAAAGGATCCGAGGAATAAAAGACTCTACCATTTACGTGGTTCTTCATGCTGGCATTTGCCTTTTCACAACGCTACAGAAAGCAGGTATCTCTGGCTTTGAACAGATTACTGAGGATTCTCTCGTAAATTACTTTATGGGATCTGATGGAAAACCTTGCAAAAGCGGTTCATACAGGACGAACCTTCTCTCCCTATAAGAATAGGGGGTATTGGTATGAGCAAGTATAAATCATCACTGGCCCCGTTGATGGACCGATTTGTTAAATATCGTATGGCATCAGGCAAATGGGGGGGGAACTATGCAGCAAACCTACTCGTTCGTTGGCTCAGGACTTTGTGATTGCACTTGCCGTTAGCTAGTGGTTCTGCTTCTTCGCAGTACCGCACCCACAGTGGACTTTCACCACCTAGTTATTGCCCATGCTGGGCAAACAAAGTAATCCTCCCATAAAGGGAGGATTAAAAGAAAATTAAGCGATATATGATTCAAGCGCTGTTAAGCGCGTAGGTTGCTTCATCCGCTCGATTGCTTTTTTCTCTATTTGGCGAATTCTTTCTTTGGTAAGATTATACAATTCTCCAATTTCTTTTAAACTCATTGGAATAGCTCCGTTTAACCCAAAGCGCATTTCAATAATATCTCTTTCTTTTTCACTTAAAATACTTAATGCTTCATTAATATCATCTTTAAGAGATTTACCCATTAATACATCATCAGCACTTCGATAGTTATCTTCTACAAAGTCCCCTACTGTTGAATTTGTTGGATCTCCATATATTGGAGCATCAAGAGAAACCATTTCACGACTAATTGAGAGTAAATCTTCAATTAATTGTGGATCTAAATTTAATTCGTGACCAATCTCTTCAGCACTTGCATCTTCTCCATTATCATGAAGGAGTTTTCGTTGCATCTTTTGTATTTGAAGCAATTCATTTGCCCTATTTAAAGGAAGTCTTACTGTACGGGATTTTTCACAAATTGATTTAAGAATAGCTTGTCTAATCCACCACACAGCATAACTGATAAAGTGATATCCTCTATCTACATCATATTTTTCAATCGCATTCATAAGGCCTATATTGCCTTCATTGATAAGATCAATTAAAGGAAGTCCTTGATTCTGATATTTTTTAGCAACATTCACTACAAAGCGAAGATTACTTTCAACCATTCTATTTCTTGCAAACGCTTCCCCATTAGCAGCTTTTCGAGCTAGGTCATTCTCTTCATCACGTGTTAACAGTGGGATACGGTTTATTTCTTTTAAGTACATACTGAGGATATTTTCGTCTTCGAACTGGTCATTCTGATTTATTACTTTTGTTTTCTGGTTCATAATAGGTCCTCCGATTATGAAAAAGATATATGCACATAGCGTGCCATGTTTACATGATAATGATCGATTTTCTTATTATTTTGTTTTATTGTATGTATTTAAATATTTTACAAATATCTTAACAATGAAGGTAGTAGTAATCTTT
>CAYZUR010000473.1:0-1823 GCA_964481535.1 uncultured Spirochaetaceae bacterium
GATCAATCCCATTTCCAAGTGACTTGCTCATCTTTCTTCCCGTTTTATCCCGAACCAGCCCAGTGATATAGATATCTTTAAAGGGGACAGAATCAACAAACTCTAAAGAAGCCATAATCATTCTGGAGACCCAAAAGAATATAATGTCATATCCTGTAACAAGGGTTTGAGTGGGGAAAAAGCGTTTCATATCAATTGAAGCGTCGGGCCACCCAAGGGTAGAAAAAGGCCAGAGCCATGAGCTAAACCATGTATCTAATACGTCCTCTTCTTGTCTAATGTTAGATGAACTACAAGAAGAACATGTTGTGGGGTCTTCTCTTTCGACCATCATAGCACCACAATCTTGGCAGTACCATACAGGAATTCTGTGGCCCCACCAAAGTTGACGGCTAATACACCAGTCTCGAATATTCTTTAACCAATGTGAATAGGTATTTTCCCATCTTTTTGCATAGAAATTAACTTCTCCATCTTCCCATGCTTTAAGTGCTTTATCAGCCATCGATTTCATGGAGACAAACCATTGTTCACTAAGGTAAGGTTCTATTACAGTTGAACAGCGGTAGCAGTGACCTACTTCATGGTTATGTACTTTTTGTTCAATGAGGTAGCCCTGCTCTGTTAAATCTTTTACAACAAGATTTCTTGCACTCTCTACATCCACCCCACGATACACTTCAGGAACTTCTTCGTTGAGCGTCCCATCTGGGTTAAGGATATTAATAGCAGGAAGGTTATGGCGCTGTCCTATAGCCCAGTCATTCGGGTCGTGAGCTGGAGTAATTTTTACCATTCCAGTACCAAATGCCTTATCAACGTAGCTATCTGCTATGATGGGGATTGGTTTGTTTGCAAGTGGAAGAATTACGTTGGTTCCAACAAGATGTGTATAGCGCTCATCATCTGGGTGTACGGCTACTGCTACATCTCCAAACATTGTTTCAGGTCTGGTTGTTGCGACGGTAATATACCCTTCATTATTTTCATAAGGGTATCTCACTTGATACAGTGCACCAGTAACTGGTTTGTATTCAACTTCATCATCTGCAAGGGCTGTTCCACAGGTGGTACAGTAGTTTACAAGGTAGTTTCCCTTATAAATGAGTCCTTTTTCATATAATGAGACAAAGGCTTCTCTTACTGCTTTACTTAAGCCATCGTCCATGGTGAATCTCTCTCTGGACCAGTCACAGCTACTTCCAATCTTTTGAAGTTGGTTTTTAATGATTGTGTGGTGCTTCTCTTTTACTTTCCATGTTTCTTTAACAAACGCTTCGCGTCCTAACTTTTTTCGATTGGTCCCTTTTAATTTAAGTTCTCTTTCTACTACATGTTGAGTTGCAATTCCAGCATGATCTGTTCCTGGAAGCCAAAGGGCATCTTTTCCTAACATTCGTTGGTGACGAATAATAATGTCCTGGAGGGCATTATTGAGGGCATGTCCCATATGGAGTATTCCTGTTACATTAGGTGGTGGCATCACAATAGTGTAGGTCTGGTGACCTTCTTGATGGGGAGTGAAACTTTCACTTTTCATCCACTCATCATATATTCTTTGTTCAAAATCGTTGGGGTTATAACTTTTTTCCAACTCGACTGATTTCATGTGATGCTCCTTAAGATAGCAATAATAGTCAGATAATATCAAAATCAGCACGCATTTACAACAATGTGAGGTGAATAGAGAAAATAAAAAAGTGCATGGAACCTATTAATAAGATTTCATGCACTATATGTAGTTTATGCTGAATAGACAGGGAGATTATTTGTCTGGGTCTGTTTCTCCAATAGGTGTTACCGATTTTACCTTGAGGTCTACT
>CAYZUR010000474.1:0-1820 GCA_964481535.1 uncultured Spirochaetaceae bacterium
ATTAGAGAAAGAAGTAGAGGTATCTCTTTTATCACCGATTGTTCTTTACACACTGTTTCTAATCTTCTTATTGACCCTCATCTTACTTCTTTGCTACTCTCAAAAAGTAAGACAATCGAGGAGTGCAATAGCATATGAAATGGACATTTCCTTACGAATCAAGCTCCCGAATAAGAGCTCTCCTTGAAGAGAATTCTCTTGCAATGAGCAAGAAATTTGGACAAAATTTCCTCATAACCCAATCGGTAAGAGAAAAAATAGTTTCTGCAATAGGATTAATACAAGGGAATAGTATCTGGGAAGTAGGACCTGGGATTGGAAATATTACTACTATTTTATTAGATAAAGGAGTACATGTTACCGCCTTTGAAATTGACAGAGGATTTATTTCAATATTAAAAGAGCACGCATTTGTTGATGTTCCCTCATTTCATTTAATTGAAGGGGATATGTTAAAGAATTTTCCATCTGTTGTTAAGGAAAAAGGGATACCAGATGCTATTTGTGGCAACCTTCCGTACAACGTTGGTTCCATTATTATTGCAAGAATCTTAGAAGAGAGAGTAGGGCCCCCTACAATGGTGTTTACATTGCAAAAAGAGGTTGTAGACAGAATAGTTGGGACTAGTGGAACAAAAAACTGGTCAACCCTCTCAATTCTTTGCCAAGTTGATTATCATGTGACCTCTTTGTTTACAATTAAAGCTACCCATTTTTATCCCAAACCAACAGTTGATTCAGCAGTGATTCATTTCAAAAAAAGAGAGACTTCATTAGTACCTGAAGAAATACGGGAACGTTTTTTTATCATAGTGCATGACCTATTTGCTTCACGAAGAAAAACTATGAGAAACAATCTTATGAATAATCGATTAAGTACCATTATTTCTCCATCTATTATTGATAATCTCATATCTTCAAGTAGATTTAATCCTCTCACTCGAGGAGAGGTGTTTTCAATAGAAGATCTCATTGAACTCACCCAAATTTTTATGACTCACTCCACACATCTATCCAAGGACCCTTTTTGTAACGATAAAAGTTAAGAAGCCCTCGAACAAATAGATCTGCTACCATACACGACCATGCGATGAGCAAGTCTCCACCAAAATAGGTAATTAAGATATAGGCCGGAAGGAGTCGAACTACCCACATTCCAATAAGGGAGTTAATAAAAGGCCATTTAGTGTCTCCAGCTCCCCTCAAAATTCCCCCAATTACAATACTCATTGCAAAAAATGGTTGAGCAAAAGCTTCAATGCGCAATACTTTAGCACCTAGAGCTATAACAGCGGGGTCATTTGTAAAGAAAGACATCAACTGAGGAGCAGCTACAAATAAGAGAACTCCCGTTGCACTCATAAGGGCAATTCCATAGGTGAGAACCTTTTTTGCAAAATCTTTTGCCATCTCTTTCTTTCCAGCTCCAAGAGACTGAGCTACTAATGTAGCTGCTGCGAGAGAAAAACCACTAACAGGCATGAAAGTAATTGATTCAGCTGTGATAGCAAGGTGGTGAGCAGCCAAGGAGGCTGTTCCCATGCTTGTGACCAGCGCTGTAAGAACTATTTGACCACTGCTTAGTGTAATCCTTTCGAGGGCCATAGGGAGGCCTACTCTAAATACTTGACGGGTAATGAGGGCATCAACTTTCCATGTCATCTCTTTGAAGCGAACTCTAATATCTGAGTCTTTAGTAAGAATAATAATAAAAAGAATCGTAGCTGAAAGAAAGTGGGAAGTGAAGGTTGCAATCGCTGCCCCTTTTACCCCCATATCTGCTCCATAGATAAATATTTCTTTCCCAAACAACTCTATCG
>CAYZUR010000475.1:0-1820 GCA_964481535.1 uncultured Spirochaetaceae bacterium
CCATTCGACTCATAGGTTGGTGGATAAGGTAGCTTGAGTTTGGCAGTCCTATACGGAATTTACTATCTACAGCTAAAAGGATGAGGGTAGCAGCGGAAGCAATGAGGCCCATACCAATCATATACACGTCATTTTTAATAAAACGAACCATATCAAAAATAGCTAAGCCCGCTTCAACATCTCCACCAGGGCTATTAATATAGACTCTTATTGGTTCTGTACTTTCATGTTCTAATACAAGCAATTGTTTAATTACTTTTTCAGCTGACTCTTTATTAATTTCACCTGTTAACATTACAGATCGAGTTTCAAGAAATTTATCTTGGGGGACATCATTTATTTGATTAGTATCTTTTTTATCATTTTCTGCCATGGTTATCTGCCTTTATTTTACATAAGATAAGTAGGAGTATAGCAAATGATTCAAGATAATGAAAAGAGTATGTGTTGCCAGTGAGACAAAGTGTTTACCTTTTTACCATTTCCAGTCTATTCTCACATCTATGAAATGCGCAACAGTATCTATAATTGGTAGGCCCTCAAGTGGAAAATCGACACT
The DNA here is from genome assembly GCA_964481535.1 of uncultured Spirochaetaceae bacterium. Taxonomy (GTDB): domain Bacteria; phylum Spirochaetota; class Spirochaetia; order Sphaerochaetales; family Sphaerochaetaceae; genus SABI01. The sequence goes on from CAYZUR010000475.1 coordinate 560, forward strand.
CGTTAATACGATTTGTGAAAGAAAGGTCTCCATCACTGCAAAGACACCTCAAACTACACGTAATGCAATAAGAGGCATCTTTACTGACTCTAGGGGTCAACTTATCCTCACTGACACCCCTGGATACCACCTTAATGATCAAAAGATGAATCTAAAGCTTCAAGAAACTACTCGTGCTTCTTTAATCCAGACTGATATAATTTTATATATCATTGATTCAAAAAGAGAGGGTGGAATAGAAGAACTTGCAATTATAGAGATTATAAAAAGAAGTAAGGCACCTATCGTAATAGCAATAAACAAAGAAGATGTTGCAAAGAAAGAAGAAATAGAAGTAACAAAAGAGTTTATTACCACTCACTTTCCAGATTCTACCGTGTGTATCATTTCAGCTCATAAAGATACTGGGGTAGATGAACTATTAATCGAGCTCTATAAATTAGCTCCAGAAGGTCCCCTTCAATTTGGTGAAGAAGAATTCACTGATCAACCTCTTGAATTTCGTATTGCTGAAATCATTAGAGAAAAAGCAATCATAGGGGTAACTGAAGAGATCCCACATGCTATCTTTGTCGATATTGTAGATATCGAACACGACAAAGAGAAAAACAGCATTTGGATTAGAGCTTCTATAAATGTTGAAAAAGAGAGCCAAAAAGGAATTCTTGTTGGTCGTGGAGGTGAGGGGATAAAGAAAATCCGTCAAGCCTCTTTTAAAGAGATTAAACAGATTTTCCCTGGAATGCAGCTTCAACTCGATTTAAGGGTAAAAGCAGTAAATAAATGGCGAAAGAAGAATTCAATCCTCTCTCGCCTACTCTAGATTAATATCTGTTTAAGATAGGAAGTACTTTCTCTTTTCCAATAGTTTTAATAAAATTAGCAAGTTTTGGTCCTTTCTCTTTCGATATCAGAATTTGATAACATAGGGCAAAGAACTCTGGTGGGTTAATTTCATAGAGGTGTGCAATTCGATATATTTCTTCACTAAACTCTTTTTCAGTAAAGTCATCTAATCTTGTTACAGCATCTCTTAAATCTTTAATAGCTTTCTCTTGGGTTCCATCAAGGGTAATTACCTCATCTGTATCGGTAGTAAGAAACCATCTAAAATCATCTGGGGAGAAGGTGGTAATCCATCTGTATGCACACACACAACGTTGAATGAGTCTCTCTTCTTGCTCCACTAGGACATCCCCAAGTGATGCAATAACCGCAGTTGCGTCTCCTGTGTGAACTTGAAGGAGGTTACATAGATGTC
>CAYZUR010000476.1:0-1819 GCA_964481535.1 uncultured Spirochaetaceae bacterium
ATACATAGTATTTTAACTATTCATTAACAATTTACTCACATTTATACTCTATGTTTTAAACATAGAATTTATTCGGAGGAATATATGAAAAAAATGTTACTTTCATTAGTAGTCATAACTGCTCTCTTACTTCCACTCATCGCAGGTGGAAAGACAGAAGAAGTCGCCACACAAGACTCATTTGCATGGGTTGAAACAAAAACAATAAACGGACTTCCCATGGTAAACCCAATAAAGGTGAGTGGAAATATTGTCAGTGCAGGATCTTCTACCGTTTTCCCGCTATCTGAAAGAATGGCAGAAAGATTCACTGAAGAAGGGTATAGCGGAACTATTACAGTTGATAGCATTGGTAGTGGTGCTGGTTTTGAACGCTTCACAGTCGCTGGTGAAAGTGATATCGCAAACGCTTCTAGACCAATTAAACAAAAAGAAATCGATCAAGGTGCATTAATTGGTAGGATACCAGTTGAGTTTAAAGTTGGAACAGACGCTCTAGCTGTAACAGTAAGTGCCAAAAACACATTTATAAAAGATGCATCAATAAAAGAATTAGCTCAAATATTTAGTTCTGCCACATACTGGAGCGATGTAAGACCCCAATGGCCAAATCAACAAATTCAAAGATTCATTCCTGGAACAGATAGCGGAACATTCGATTATTTTGTTGAAGAGGTCTTCAATAAAGATGCGACCCCTATGTTAAGTGCTAATAACCTTCAGCTCAGTGAAGATGACAACATGCTAGTAAGAGGAATTGAAGCAAGCGAATATGCAATTGGATTCTTTGGGTATGCATACTACATTGAAAATCAGGATACGCTCAATATTCTCGATATTGAAGGTGTTCAAGCAAGCGCAGATTCTGTTAATGCTGGAGTATATCCTTTAGCAAGACCACTTTTCCTCTACTCAGATGCAACTATCATGAGAGAAAAACCACAAGTAGCAGCATTTATTAACTTCTATCTTACCTACGTAAACGAAGAAGTTACTAGAGTAGGATACTTCCCATCGAGTGATGAAGCCCTTGAAAAAGGGAGGAAAGCTTGGCTTGAAATAATGAAAGGTACGTATTAATACATACATTGCTACTCATTATGAGAATCTTTCGACAGAGAACATTCTGCTGAGAGATTTCTCAATAAGGAATATATACAACCTATGAGAAGAAACATATTACATCCCTATGAGAAAAGAGTCAGGATACATGAAACCATTATAGAATCATTTCTGTTTCTGTTTGCTCTATTATCAGTGATGATTACCGTAGGAATTGTTGTTATCTTGGTAAAAGAATCAATGCTCTTTTTCACGAGTGATGAAGTAAGCATCACAGGTTTTTTGTTTGGAACAACATGGCAACCCATGATTGGAAAGTTTGGGGTGCTTCCCCTTTTAAATTCTACAATGATGATAAGCATTATCGCGATGGCAGTAGCCATACCTCTTGGTCTTAGTGTTGCAATCTATTTAAGTGAATATGCTTCTGCAAAAGTAAAAAGTATCGTCAAGCCAATTCTAGAATTATTGGCGGGAATACCTACAATTGTATATGGCTACTTTGCTCTCACTTTTATGACACCGCTTTTACGATCAATTTTTGGTGATGAAGTTGTTCAGATGTACAATACGGCAAGTGCAGGGATTGTAATAGGAATATTAATTCTTCCACTTATAGCAACTATGGCAGAAGATGCAATTGCTGCTGTCCCTAAAGAATTGAGACTCGCCTCCTATGCCCTAGGGTCGACAGTAGCAGAAACTACATTTCATATAGTCCTCCCCGCTTCATTAAGTGGATTATCCGCAACACTCC
>CAYZUR010000477.1:0-1819 GCA_964481535.1 uncultured Spirochaetaceae bacterium
ATATGGTTAGAACACGAAGAGTACTTTTCTTTAGTAATAAAGTATTAAATTACCTCATTATTTTTACTCTCTTTTTTTTCTCACTCTTTATTATGCGACTATGGTGGCCAGTAACAAAACAATATGAAGAACTTACAAGCATAATTGCGATTATTCTTTCAACCATAACGTTTCTTTATGGTCTTTATAATATTGGAATCATCTTCCTATTACTTATGAAAGACCATGTGTTTCTTACCGCTATCTTTGTGAAGGACGTGCTCAAAATCTCTCTTACTGTCATCGTTATCTTTATTACGCAGTTATTAATGACATTGAGTACAACAGGGGTAATATTAGCTATCTAAGGAGAATAAAGATGAGTAGAAGAAAACTTTTTGCCATACGAGGAGCAACGCAACTCGAATTTGATTCAGCACAAGAAATGGGTGATAAAATTGAATCTCTCATTAACACCATCTACGAAGTAAATGAAATAGTAATTGACGAAGTAGTCTCAATACAGTTTACCATAACAAATGACCTTCACGCCCTCAATCCTGCTACAGCATATCGCTTGCGCTGTAAAAAAGGGGATGCTCCTTTGTTTTGTGCAAGTGAACCAGATATCATTGGAATGTTAGAGCGCACGGTGAGAGTGATGATTCATCTCTATCGTGATGAGAGTGAAAAGAAGATTCAACATATCTACCTAGAAGGAACTGCATTACTGAGAAAAGACCTCTTTGAATCATAATAATTGAATCTCTTATATTGACATATATCTAACCTCATGTAAAATAAAAATAAAGGTAGGAGAAATATGAAAAAAATATTCACGCTGTGCACCACGCTATTATTTGCATCAGTGATGCTATTTGCATCAATACAAGGAGAGATACAAGAAATTGATTCACTCATTACATATGATAAATATGAAGATGCTAAAGCATTAGCAGAAAAAACAATAACACAAACTTTTGATAAAAAAGAGTTAAGTGAGCTCTATTGGAGATTGTCAAAAATCACCCTATCTTTAGCTGATGAGGAAGAGATTCTTGGAGCAACAGAAGATCAATTACTTGAATATTTTTTAGAAGGGGAGGCTTACGCTGATACATCTATTGCGTACTATGAAAGTGCCCCAGGGCTCGTGTACAAAGCATCAAATATTGGAAGATGGGGCGAGACAAAAGGCCCATTAAATGCCCTCTCTAAAGCAAATCCAATTAAAGATACCATTGAATATGTAGTGAATGATTTAAATAGATTAGATCAGACAATCGGATGGTATGTAATCGGTCAGTTGTATTACCAACTCCCTGGATGGCCACTCAGTTATGGAAATAATGGTATAGCAGTCTCGGTTACAAGAAAAGCACTCGATACTATTCCTGAAAATGAACTTTATGCAGGGCATTTTAAGGGATTAGCTGCCATCTTATGGGATAGAGACTGGGATGCCAAAAAAAGAAATTCAAAAATAAAATCAATGGAAAAGTCTTGGAACAAAGAAAAAGATGATATTTTTGAGAAACACTTTTATTATGAAGGGTCAAAAGGAGAAAAATTTACACCTTTTTATTCCTCTGTTCCTCTCAATAAAATGGATGACCGACAAGAGGCTGTAATGTTGCTCCAATATGGAATTAGTAAACATAACGCATGGCCAGTTCATACACGAGGAGACATGAGAACTCTACAAGAGATGAAAGAATTATTAACAAATTGGGGATATTAAGCTTGACAAAAAGTGGGTGTTTTTCGTATAGTACAGCGAATAACGCCACCTTAGCTCAGCTGGCCAGAGCACGTGACTTGTAATCTCGGGGTCGTCAGT
>CAYZUR010000478.1:0-1818 GCA_964481535.1 uncultured Spirochaetaceae bacterium
AGAAACTCATCTAGGAGGGGGAGATTTACGAGTTTTTAAAATTAATTCTATTGTGGAGGCAATTGCAAAACTCTAAAAGTAGGTAGAAATCCTTTGCCACAACCCTTATGGAATTTTTATTTTTAATTGTTTATGGTATGAACATGTTTCTATCACTAGGCATATGTGAGGATGTGAATATTTGTGCAGATTTAGGCTACTTTGTGTATGATGTCAAGGGAATTATATGAGTTAATTTATTGTATTGTATTGAATAAAAAAGATTGTTCCTTTATAATGGAAATTGCAAAAAGACCAAATAAAGGAGAACAATCTTTATGCCTATTACCATACCATATGTGAGTCTCTCTATGCAACTAGCGCTCTATAAAACATCGACAATCGAGTTACTTTCTTCACACTATTTAAATTATCCAATCGATGACCATTTGAAAAGTTTCATGATGTATGCTACCACCATTTACGATAGTTTGGGAAAAAAACCGTATGCTTTTATCCATAAACACAGAACCGGAAGACCCCGTGTTTCGTATGATGCTATGTTTTTTGCACATATTGCCAGGTGTTATTATCAAATTCCTACAGTGAAGCTTTTAGTAGGTTTTCTACAGACACATGCAGCATTACGAGAATTTTGTGGGTTCTCTCAGGTACCCAGTGAAGCAACATTCTCCCGTTTTCTTACTATTATTTGTGAAAAATTGGATATTGATGAGTCTGTTGGAACTCTATCAAAAGACTTCTTTCAAGATTCTCTAGTAGGAAATATTTGTAGAGATAGTACGACCATAGCGGCCAATGATAAGGCAATAACCGTAGGAAGTAGGACAAAAATAAAAGCCGTTAAGAAAAAGCGGGGCAGAAAGAAAAAAGGATCTCCTGAAGAGAAGGAAGCACAAGAAAGACGTTTGGAAAAAGAAACGAATAATCCTCTTGTGAAACAAGTATTACAAGAACCAGAAGAATCAATTGCTTGTCTTAACAGGAAATGCGCCTTTGGTGCCAAGACAAATGCTTTCGTGAGTCCCTGAATATGCAAAAGGCTATAAAGCTCATATTGATGTAACCGATAACGGTATTCCCACAGCTTTTGTTATTACTGGAGCTAATGTTCATGATAGCCAAGTAGCAATTATACTAGAACAGTTGACCGCAAGAAGAGTCACCTCATTGTATACCTTGTCTGATAGTGGATATTACAGCGAAAAGATTGATACCTTTATAAGTTCTCTCGGTAAAGTGCCTTTGACAGATCCAGCTAAAAGACAAAAGGCTCCTCAGTTTGCAGAACATGAAAAACAACATTTCAAAACAAGGACTACGGTAGAGCGGACTAACAGCCAAATGAAATTATATTACTTACCTACGATTTTTACCCATGGATATAAGAAGTTTAAATTTGTAGTTGGACTGGCACTTGCCTTGATAAGCACAATACAAATAGCAAAAATTGCTGCAGTTAAAAAGAGCCTATAAAAAGCTAGCCATAACAGAATATTTTTATTCACAGCCCTAACTCTTAGTGACCAGGGATGCTTCAGTGTGTATTCATACAAGCTAAAACATCCAAGACAACCTTACTATTACCGGTTGCTTAAGAATTTTAAGTAAGAATCTCTCTAATAGATGAAATATTAAGAACTGATAGATGGAATTTTGAGAATTATGATAGTTTTGCAATTGCCTCTGTGTATATAGAAAAAATAATCCTTTTCTAGTATAATTTGGTTATCACAACAAAAAACCAGAAAAGGAATTCCTTTTCTATGTCACATTCTACACCAACAATTTTTCCTCTTCAATCCCTATTGCTTTCAA
>CAYZUR010000479.1:0-1818 GCA_964481535.1 uncultured Spirochaetaceae bacterium
ATTTGCTTTAACTGAAAGTTATCCTGATCTTAAAGCGAATCAAGGATTTTTAGACCTTCAAAAACAATTACAAGTTATTGAAGATGAACTTCTTCATGCAAGAAAATATTATAATGCTGTTGTGAGTGATATCAATACTATGATTCAAACAGTACCAAGTTCAATTATTGCCTCGATGACCCACTTCGAAAAACTTCCTTATTTGGCAATAGAGGAGGAAGCTCGTGAACGTGTATCAGTCTCTTTCTCATAAAGGAATATGCATTAGAAAGATAATTGCTATTTCTCTTTTTGCTTTATTATCTATTACTCTATTACCTGCAGCTGATTATACAATTGACTCTTTCGATACGACGATAGAAGTTACTAAACATGGCTATTATGACATCAGTGAAGAGGCAACACTCACTTTCAATGTTCCAAAGCACGGGTTTTATCGTACCCTCCCCACTCATTACCAAATTGAAAAAGAAGATCGTACAATAGATGCTAGAGTTACAAAGATTAAAGCTAGTGATGAAAAACACGTGAATTTCTCTAATCAAGGTGTTGTAATTCGATTAGGAAGTGCAGACAGAACACTAATTGGAACACATGATTATGCAATCTCTTATCGATATGATATCGGAGAAGATCGCTTTGAAGATGGTGATGAGTTTTATTTCAATATCATTGGAACAGATTGGCAAGAACCTATAAAGAAAACTTCTTTTATCGTGAAACTCCCACAACCTATTGATAAAAGTAACATCAATTTTACTCGAGGTCTTTATGGCTCTGTTGGTAGTAAAGGGGTAGAGTGGTCACTTGATGCCTCTAATACCATTATTACAGGTACTGTTAACACCCTTAAAGAGGGTGAAGCTGTTACTATTCGGATAAGCTTACCAGATGGGTACTATACAAAACGACCTAATTACCAAGCTATGTTTGCTCCTTTTGCCCTTCTTCTCACCCTCTTTGTAGTTGTTGTCGCCATAAAATGGTGGAGTCGATATGGAAAAGATAAGGATCTTATTGTTGTTCCTCAGTATTATCCTCCTACAGGACTTTCCCCTATGGATGTTGGATATATTATTGACTCACAGTTAGATTCTCATGATGTAACAAGTATGTTGTTCTATTGGGCAGATAAAGGCGCTTTAACAATAGTTGAAGAGGGGAAAAAACTCTCCTTTGTGAAGGGGACTCCTCTACATAGCGACGTAAAACATGAACAGATGTTGTATGATAAATTCTTTGCACTTGGAAATGGTGGTGTTGTTACAGAGAAAGATATGAGTAAAGGATTTTCTAAAGTATACATGCAAGTAACTGAAAAAATTTCCAATTATTACAAAAATGATAAGCGCCTCGATAATAAAAAGTCGGCAACAAAAGCTCGTCTTATTACCTTGTTAACATTTGTTCCCATCCTCACTCTTCCTTTAGTTCTTACATTAAACTATGTTGGATTCTCTACACTGATCATTGGAGGGGTTGCCCTTGGGTATATGATTCTCAATTCAATCTTGTTTTATACAATGTTTAGAAAGTGGCATATTAGAAAAGCTCTCTCTAAGTTGATGTTTTTCCTTATACTTTTAATCATATTCCTCATATTTGCAGTAGTTTTATTATTAATTGTCTCTATGGAGACAACTCAATACACCCTCTCTTATATTGCTATTCCTGTTGCCTTATTAGCAATTCTAATCCTTTCTCTATTCTCAGTTATTACGAGTCAGCGTAGTGCATATGGGGTTGAGATGTTAGAACTCATATTAGGATTGAGAGATTTTATTGAAAAAGTTGAATTAGATGAATTAAAAAGGATGA
>CAYZUR010000480.1:0-1816 GCA_964481535.1 uncultured Spirochaetaceae bacterium
GCACCGTGCAGAGTGGTTGTTGTACAAGATTAACAGATTGCAAATCTCTCACTATGTAATTGCTGTATATTACGCATTCTGCTCTTAACAAAATATACATGAATAGTATCCCCATCATTTACAAAATACCATGGTTGAGTGTTTATTCCAGATGGGGGAAGTCTCGACTCATATCAATTTTAGGTCCTCTATATTGTTTCTGGTAATACTAAACATTTCCCAGTTGATTCACTTGTTGTGAGCCTTTACAATTTATCGACTAAACGAGATGTACTTTTATTTGAGGCATCTCTTGAAGATATTACATAATGATCTGCTGTGGTCATATCCAAGCAAAAGCACTGCCTCCATCCCATACCAGACGTTAAAAGGCTTATAGTATGGGATGGAAACTATAGGGTCTTAGTTTTGAGCAATAATTGACTCTCTTGAAACAAACTCGGTTGGGATAATTGTTTGAATTGGGCCTGGATTACCTAATGCTATCGATGAAAACAATGCTTCTACAATGAAGCGTGCTGTTAGTGGTATGTTAACACTTATGGTAGATAATCGGGGAGTGCTCTGTTCACATTGCTGAGTGTCATCAAACCCAACAAAGCTCATTTCCTTTGGGAGTTTAAACCCTTGTTCTTTAGCTACTTCCATTGCCCCTAGAGCAACCATGTCGTTACAACCGCACACAACAGTAGGTATAAAAGTTTTCTCTAAAAGGATTTTTTTCATTGCTTTTTTTCCACTACCATAATCCCATGAACCTGAAATCATCATCGTCTTAATTCTATCATGTGCATGAAATGCAGTGAATTCATTAAAGGCAATTTCACATTTGTCTGCTGAGTAGTACCCTTTCTCTCCATTAATAAATACGATTTTTCGATGACCTATCGCAAAAAGATACTCCAACAATTCATGAAATCCTTGATAGCGATCTTGTAGAATCATAGGAAAATCATTAGATAAGCGATTGACGACTACTGTTGGTAATTTTGTTCTAACAGCTTCCTGAATTGCTTTTTCAGGTACCTGACTTACAAAGATTATCCCACATGCATTGCAGTTTGAGACACTCAGTGGAAGAGAGCCATCCTCTGTAACGGTTGCATAGAGAATATGATATTCTTGTAGTTTTAATTCATTTTCTATTAAGTATAGGAGTTTAGAGTTGAAAGGTTCTGTGATTCGATCGAGAGAATTTGTACCACGAGGAAGAACAAAAGCAATTAATTTAGAAAGTTCTCTCTTCTCTATTTTTTCAATCGGATGGATTATTAAGGTACTCTTCCCTGCCTGTTTTTGAATGAGACCGTCCTTGGCTAACAGATCCAAAGCTTTTCTAACAGTTAATCGATCGACTTTAAATTGTTGGCTTAAGTCACGCTCAGAAGGGAGATACTGATTTGAACCTGACGGGCTGTTGTGTATTAAATCTACTAAAATTTTATAGATTGCAATATATTTAGGTTGTTTTTTTTCTAGATCCATCATAAAAAATTCCTTTTTATTAGTATAAAATTATCAATGTAAACAAGTTTGTGAAAACGAGTGTTTATATCAATACTTCTCACCCCCTCATACGTCACTGTATGATATTTTTCTCATTCATATGCCATATACTGGTATCTTTATACTCAATTTAAGTGATAATTCTTAGCTACACATATTCATGTTTTTATAATAGACTGGTAGACTACCACATGTGCTATTGTATAATTTTTAGTGATTTAGCAACAAAGCAATAAAATAGGTTCCAATAACAATGTATCGATCTCTTTTCATTGTAATATGTGTCTTACATAATGTGTTCTGTATTTCT
>CAYZUR010000481.1:0-1814 GCA_964481535.1 uncultured Spirochaetaceae bacterium
CTAGCTTTGGCCTTCTAATACCAGAAATAGAACCATCATCTTCAACTCCTAGAAAGATTCTTCCACCTTGAAAATTTGCAAAGGCTACGACCTCTTTTGCAAATTGTTCAGGACGGATATCATCACGCTTAAATTCTACTCCTGAGTTTTCTCCATTTGCAATTATTTCTAAAGCCTCTAATTCAAGCATATGTTATTCCTTATTCTTTTATTCCGTATTTATCTTTCCGTTGAAGGAAGGCTTCTTCCCCACCTTCCAATATATCAGCAGCCAATTTCTTTATTTCATCAAGATCAATTGCTCCTTGATGTGAAATTAGCAACTCACCATGTTGGTTTGTAGCAGTTATAACTCCAATCCATTCAGCATCACCGAATACTGGGATATTAGCATTATGGGTAGCAAAAATAAACTGTCTATTAAGTTTATTTATTCTCAAAGTTGAAACAATTCTATCAGCAATAAAAGCGTTATCCAAATTATCTTCAGGTTGATCAACAATTAAAGGATCATCATTCTCTAATAACAATAAATGGAGAATTGCAGTACATTGTTGACCTTTTGATAAATCCTCTAGTTTTTTAAAAGATGTCTCACGTGTGTGGGAGACATTGAGTTCAATGGTATATGTGGGTGGTATTTCTAATTCTTCTAATTCCAATATTTTTTCAAAAGATAGCTCCATTAATGCATTTGCTACTGTAGGTGTAACACCCCTATACTCTTTGAGTAATTCAGGGTTTTTCGTTCGTAATAACTCTGCGAGTTTTACATGTGTAAAATTATCAGCCGTTTTAATCCACTCAAGTCGACCTTCTGCAACATTAGAAAGACGGCATGAGCATAAAAAATCTATAACTGTCTGTGTATTAGACTCCGGTTTGAAAACAATTCTCATTTTACCAGATAAGTTTTTATTTAGATTATCTATTGCAACCTTCTGAAAAGCATTTCTTCTTGAAATGCTTGTTGACCGATCTGATAAGAGTCCTTTTCTTGCTTTCTCTAACTTGACTAATTGCTCTTTGTACGACTCTAAAAGAGCTGCTTGGGGTTTTATTTTTTCTATATCACCTATTATTTTATGATATTCATTGCCAATCTGTAGCCCACTCTTCCCTCTTACTCCAACTAAATTACTAAAAGTTTCTGCCAGTTCTTTTTCGGCAATTTTAATTTCACCTAGAATCTTTAGGAATTCATTATTGATATTAACTTGAATTGGTGTCACTTGTGATTCCCATGATAAAAGAATAGATTCGCCTAATAATCTCATGGCTTCTAAGGATTCCCGTATATTCCGGAAAGAATCTTTTTGAGGGAGAACATTAATGACTTCATCTTCTAAAAATAGTGATTCAGGGAATCTTTCATACACAGCCTTAAAAGAAGTAATTAGATTATCTGAATCTTCTCTAGCTCGTTGAATTAGACTTTTTTCCTTCTCAAGTAAAGGAATGATGCTTAATTTATCATTGATACCGGCTTGATTATAAATTTTCAATTGTTCATTCAGATAAGAAAGATGTTGAGATTTATCTTCTTTATCTGCAATCCCTTCTTGTATCTTAAGTAAAGCTTCTCTATTTTTCCTTAATTGTAAAACAATAATTTGTAGATCATTGTTAGAATTTTCATCGTCATAATTAATAATACGGTCGAGAAGTTTAGCTACTTTAGTATTATCTTGTGTAATTTCATAAATTTCATTTTGTCCATAAATCGATATTGATGGAAGCAGCATGTGTGGAGTTAAAGATGAAATATCTCCATTTTCATCTTTAACTACGGGGCTTTCACCATATTTTCTACT
>CAYZUR010000482.1:0-1813 GCA_964481535.1 uncultured Spirochaetaceae bacterium
GACGTATTAGTGTTCGTCGTCGTGGTGGTGGGCATAAAAGAGCGTATCGTATCATCGATTTTAAACGTAATAAAATTGGTATACCAGGAACTGTAAAGACTATTGAATATGATCCTAATAGAAGCGCAAATATTGCATTAGTCTTCTATGTTGATGGGGAAAAACGATATATTTTAGCACCTAAAGGGATTAAAGTGGGGACTCAAGTAATTAGTGGTCCACAAGCTCCTTTGGAAGTTGGAAATACTCTCCCACTTCGTAACATTCCACTTGGTTTGACAGTTCACAACGTTGAATTGCAATTAGGCCGAGGTGGTCAGTTAGTAAGAAGTGCTGGATTGGGAGCTACAATCGTTGCTAAAGAAGGCGACTATGTTACTCTCAAACTCCCTTCAGGTGAAATGCGAATGGTTTTTGCTGAATGTTCAGCAACTTTAGGTGCATTGGGTAATGACGATCACATGAACGTAACATTAGGGAAAGCTGGAAGAGCTAGATGGCTCGGCCGACGTCCTAAAGTTCGTGGTGTTGTAATGAACCCAGTAGATCACCCACATGGTGGTGGTGAAGGAAAAACAGCCGGTGGCCGTCATCCTGTTACACCATGGGGAGTTCAAACTAAAGGTCATAAGACACGTAGTAAGAAAAAGCCTTCGGGTAGTTTCATCGTGAAAAAGCGTAAGTAGGAGTAGAGAAAGTGGCTAGGTCAATCAAAAAAGGTCCTTTTATTGAGAAAAAACTCTACAAGAGGATTTCAGAATCCAACAAATCAGGTAAGAAAGTTATGATCAAGACGTACTCACGCACTTCTACGATCATTCCCGAGATGGTTGGCTATACTATTTCTGTCTATAACGGCAAGACATGGGTTCCAGTATTCGTTACTGAGAACTTAGTCGGACATAAACTTGGTGAATTTTCACCAACGAGATTGTTCCGAGGTCATGCTGCTAGTGATAAGAAAGGTAGAAGGTAGTAGGTGTAGAATATGGAAGAAAAGAAAGGATTTAAAGCAATTGCTAAATATTTACCCTCTTCACCCTCCAAAGTCCGCCCTGTTGCCGACTTGGTGAGAAATAGATCCTATGTGGATGCTCTTGCGATTTTAGATGCACTTCCTCAAAAAGGTGCAATACTTCTTAAAAAAGTAGTAAAATCAGCAGCAGCAAACGCAATGAACCTGAATAAAAAACTTGATGAAGAGCAATTAGTAATATCACAACTTTTTGTAGACGATGGTCCTCGTATGAAACGAGTTTGGCCAAGATCTCACGGACGACGTGATATTCTTTTAAAGAGACAGTGTCATATTACTGTAGTGCTTGACGAAAAGGTGGGTAACTAAATGGGTCAAAAAGTAAATCCAATTGGACTAAGGTTGGGTATCAACAAAACCTGGAAATCAAAATGGTATGTTGATCCTAGAGAATATGCAGCAACCCTTCATGAAGATTTGAAACTTAGAAAGGTGCTTCTTACCTGTCCTGAAGTACAAGGTGCTGAGATATCTGACGTCGAGATTGTAAGAAAACCTCAAAGAGTTTCCTTAACTATTTCAACAAGCCGTCCTGGTATTATTATTGGTGCTAAAGGGTCTAACGTAGAAAAGCTTGGTGCAAGACTTCAAGGTTTAACCGACAAAAAGGTTCAAATCAAGATCAAAGAGATCAAGAAGCCTGAAGCCGATGCTCAACTTGTTGCAGCTAATGTAGCTCGTCAACTTACAAACCGTGGCTCACACAGAAGAGCACTTAAGATGGCTATTAGTAAAGCTATGCAAGCTGGTGCTCAAGGAATAAAGATCAAAGTTTCT
>CAYZUR010000483.1:0-1804 GCA_964481535.1 uncultured Spirochaetaceae bacterium
TGTGAACATCATCTCTGTGATTCATTATAGAGATGTGGAGTGCAAACTCAATTGAAGGTTTTCTTGTTCCTTCCACTATCTCCATTTTAGAGTTCATCACAACAATGTCATCTGCTGTTATTTCATCATAGGGCATTCCACTTGGCTTAATATAAATCAACCCTGTTTCAGTATCTCTTATGCTTATATTCCCCCAAGTCCCCACGGTAAGGCCTAGTTTAACCATGGTATTTCCTGCATCAACAACTTGTTGTTTATATTCTCTTTTCACAGATGTATGATCCATGTGTATCTCCTTTCATGCTTAGCATGTATATAAAATATTAATTATTTAACTACTTTGTTAATATTAAACCATGAATTATTGGATGTCAAACGAAATATAGATAATATTTCATCCGATAATGCCATTTAAAGGCATATTTACATGATATTTTTTAAAACCTATTACTAATTTAGTATAATTATTATCACGTTTGTTAATATTTTAACTAATCTCTTATTTCTTTTTGAAAAAAATATTGTTATACTGTGATAAAATATGGTAAAAGAAAGATTACTATACAAAAAGAGGAACTGAATAATGCCAAAACATGAGCGGCTTGAGAGAATTATTGAATATATGAAAATCCACAAGTCAGCCACAGTACAAGAACTCACTGAATTTCTTGATGTGTCTCATATGACGATACGTCGAGATGTCTCTTCTTTAGTAGAAAAAGAGGTACTTAGGGTAATTCATGGTGGGGTAATATACAATGATGATACACATACCGATGGGTATAGGATGTCCCTTGCAAGAACAGATATGCTTGATGAGAAACAGAAAATTGCAAGAAAAGCAGTATCTCTTATCGAACCAAATGATAGTATCATTATTGATGCTGGTTCTACTGGAGAGTTGATTGCAACATTTCTTCCACAAGATTTCCCTCTATCAGTCATATGCTATGCATTGAATATAGCATCAATTGTTGCAAAGAAACCGAACTGCACGTTGATAGTGACCGGTGGGTATTACCATGAAAGTTCAATGGTACTTGAAAGCCCTGAAGGGTTAGAACTTCTCAAACAAAACAGAGCTAACAAAGCATTTATCACCGCAAGCGGTGTAAGTACATCACTTGGCATAACATGTTCAAACTTCTTTGAACGAGCCATAAAGCGTGCTGCACTCGATTCTTGCTATACAAGCATCCTTGTCGCTGATTCATCTAAATTTGATATTATAAAACCAGGTCATTTTGCAGATATAGAAGATTTTGACATCATCATCACAGATAATGGAATTTCTGAAGAAACATCGAGCGTTATTAAAAAGAGAGAAAAGATTACCCTCTATAGAGTGTGATAAAGTCTTACTTATGGTATTCTTATATGAGAGATATTACTCTCTCCTGAAGAAGTACTCTGCTTTATCATTTCACCTTTGAAGCATTTGTGTGTATAATTATTTTAAATCGATGAAAGAGTAATCAATAAAGTTCCTGTATAAGGTCTGTATTTTTTTTCATACTGTGATATTGTTTCTACATATGAAATATCGACCAAGGCAGAAAATCTTCAATTTTATTCAGATCGACAAGAATATTGAATGGATTAACTACCTCGTGATGATCTTTTTATTTTTATGTATGGCCTTTTATCTTACTAATGATTATGATAGCACCTTATATTCGGTGGAAAACATCCGTTTCCAGATTATGATTCTTACACTAATTTGCTTTACCCTTAGCATCTTATTTCTATTGTCTTCAAATCCATTTATTATTTTCATTTTATTCATTATGAACACATTATTCGT
>CAYZUR010000484.1:0-1801 GCA_964481535.1 uncultured Spirochaetaceae bacterium
CTATAAAGGACAATAGAGTTCTGTCCCTCTTTACTTACCTGAATAAGTGCTTGACCTGTAGGAGTTGATCCTTCTCTGAGATAATCTGTATCAACACCCTTCTCTTCTAAGATAGAAATTATGAAAGATCCATCAGGGCCAATTTTACCAACATGAAAGACTTTTGCATTTCCCGCAAAAGATGCCCCAACTGATTGGTTAGCCCCCTTACCCCCAGTACTGCGGGTAAGGGAGGAGCTACTAATTGTCTCCCCTGGTAGAACGATATGGTCAACTTTGAAAATAATATCAATGTTTGTCGAACCGAAATTGAAGATAGGCATACACACCCTCCATAGGTTGTTATTTTATACACTAGAGTGTAAGGGAAGTGTATGACTTAGGTCAATTATAATAAAGTTACATTATGATTTTTTGCTTGAATATGGATCTCATCTGGCCACACACTTGCTTGAACTTCACCGATATGAGCTTTTTTCAATAATAGCATGCAAATTCTCGATTGACCGATACCCCCTCCTATTGTTTGAGGAAATTCACCTTTTAATAATCTACTATGCCAGTATAAATCTTTTCTCTCTTCTTTATTGGTATATTCTAATTGTCTCATTAATGTTTCACTATCGACTCTAATACCCATTGAAGAGAGTTCCATTGAGTCATCTCGAACATTATCCCATACAACGATATCTCCATTTAATCCATAGATATTATCGGCTGTTTGTGTACTCCAATCATCATAGTCAGGAGCTCTTCCACCATGTTTTACTCCATCAACTAGGTCTTTTCCTATTCCAATAATAAAAATAGCACCAAACTTCTTAGCAAGGAATTTTTCTCTTTCAACAGGAGTAAGATGAGGAAACTCTTTTTGAGCATCCTCTGAATGGATAAACGTAATTTCTTCAGGGAGATTGGGAATGCATTGTGGAAATAATTCACCAATAAGGAATTCAGTTCTTTTTAAGGCATTATATATTTTGTTAACAACCATCTTTAAAAACTCAAGATTTCTAGTCCCATCCTTCATCACATATTCCCAGTCCCACTGATCAACATAAATAGAGTGTATTTCATCAATATCATCATCGGGTCGAATAGCATTCATATCAGTATAGAGGCCAGTTCCTTTATCAAAAGAGTAATCTGCTAAGGCCATGCGCTTCCATTTGGCAAGGGAGTGTACAATTTCCATATTAAGATTATTCATATTCATCACTTCAAATGAGACAGGTCTTTCGATTCCATTTAAATCATCATTGATTCCAGAACCTTTAGCAACGAATAAAGGACTTGTTACCCGTGAAAGATACAACTCTCCACTGAGTTCTCTTTCAAAAGTGTCCTTCACGAACTTAACCGCTCTTTCAGTATGGCGTGCATCCATAAAAGGGCGATACCCTTCGGGAAATTGGCTTCTTAACATCTGTTTCTCCTCATAGAAAACATCTAAGTTCTATATTTTCATACCCTCTAGTTTCTAAAAAATTAGTGTACATGAAAAAACTATAATGCGATACAGTATAAAAAAAATGAGTGATATGTCAATAAAGAGAATAGCCCAATATAAAGAAAAGAGGGAGAATGAACGTATTTACCTAATTATAAAAGGTTCTTATTCAGTAACTCATGTCATAAAGTTCTCATTATAAATAATGTATTAAAAAATTACATAGTACAAGGTGTAAAAATGAGCGCATATATGACATATCACTATATTGCACAAATGATTAGTAGTAAATATACGGCCTTTCGCTGTTTTGAATGGGTAGCCTAATATAATAGATAATAAATAGTGGAA
>CAYZUR010000485.1:0-1801 GCA_964481535.1 uncultured Spirochaetaceae bacterium
AATGAGGGAGCCAATGTTTCTCAGGTAAGTTTTGTATCACATGTTGGGACTCATATAGATTCCCCGCGGCATATGTTCACTGGGGCTCAAAGTGTAGATAATCTCTCCTTTGAACGGCTTATTGGAGAGGCTGTAGTTGTAGACATCTCTACTCGTAAAGACCCAACTAAGATAACATTATCAGACCTGCTTCCTTTTGATAAGGATATTCAATCTGGTAATATTTTTCTCTTAATTACTGGAATCTACAGGCAGTACGGGACTCCTACATACAACGAAAATTGTCCTTCTCTTTCTATGGAAGCTGCCCGGTGGTTGGTGGAAAAACAGATTGCGACCTACGCGACCGATGCTACTTCAATAGAAGTTCCTGGGTCTGTAGGTAATCCGGTACATAAGATTCTTTTGGCAGAGGGAATTCCTATAATTGAGAATCTTGCCAATCTTAACCAGATTTCTGCCAAGCGGGTCAAGTTTATTGCATTGCCATTAAAGCTAAAGGATTGTGATGGTTCTCCATGCAGAGTGGTGGTGGTACAAGAATGATAGGGAGAAAAAGAATTTACCATTGGTTATAAGACAATGGCACAAGAAGTGATATGATTCCCTTTAAGTTTACACTTTTAGAAGAATAGGTAGCCTTTTCGTAGACACTTTTTTTGTATCTAAATCTTCTCAAGGAGACACTTTTTAGAAGCCTGCTACCAAGAAGGTTTTCACTTCTGCTCATGTACATTTTCTATCCATCTTTTCCTTTAGTCAAGACTTTTATTTAATGGCTTCAACAGCAGTCTAAAAGATAAGATAAGATGCAATCTTAAATAGATAAAATAACCAAAAGAATTCAAAGGGCAGATAGAGCTCGAGACCGAGTTGCCAAGAAATATGGGGTCAAACCAGCGTCAATTACAAGTTGAGCGACACTTTGTTTCTTTGTGGGCTTTAATTGAAAGCTTATCATGCCTTTTGAATATGTTTCTTAGCATATCCTTGCTGATTACAATTCCTTTATTTTCTGCCAGTTTCTTGGAAAAAAACATTAGATTAGATCATAGTGCACTTTTTTCGTATAAAAGCAGTATTTTGGCCTCATCAATCTTATTGCTTGGGCATCTTTTCGTATTGCCATGGATGAATCCTTTTTCTCTTTGTTCTTCGTAAAGATTGATTAACCTGCTAACATGCCTTTCAAAACACTTCAACCTAGCAGCAGTTGCTCTCCTTGTGCGTCCTTTTTCAACAACATCCCTGATGATACTCAGTTTATCTCTTTCCATATTCGCCAGTTCCTTTCTCAACACCAATTTCTTCTTAAAACAAGGAATTCAGTATATCATCATGTAGGACATTTCCCTTTACGACTACTTCGGACAATATCACATACAAATGGTATTGGTCAAAAAAAATAAAACGTAAGCGTTTACAGGATTACAAAAAAGATATATCCTTATATCTATGAAATTCACTATAACAGATGTTGCGAGAATGTCTGGAGTCTCAACAGGGACTGTTAGTCGTGTCCTCAATAATAAACCAGGTGTGAAACCTTCCACAAGGGAAAAAGTTCAAAAAATTGTCTCCCAATTGGGTTTTATTCCAGAGTCGGCAGCAAGAGATTTGTCTTTAGGTAAGAGCATGACAATTGGGATTCACCTCTCTCTTGAAAAATTCCATATGGCTCCATATGTTGTTCTCTATTTCCAGAATATCATGCGCGGGATCTATGAAAGAGGATGGAAAGTTGTTGAACTTGAATCTAAGTCAAATGTACTTACCGTGTAGAATGTAGATGGTTTGCATC
>CAYZUR010000486.1:0-1799 GCA_964481535.1 uncultured Spirochaetaceae bacterium
TAGGTAAATCAATTCCTTGAGACTATTATTTATACAAGCATTGTCTAAAGTTACCATGCACACAGAATAGTCCCTTCGATATGAAATGGGACTATTCATTGATTGTGTTTCTTTTCTATCTAAAGTTCTTATCTTCTATATCTTTTACGATGTTGAAATTCTTTGTTAGAAAATCTTTCTTGAATTCCATCTTTTCAGTAAATGCAACATTGAGCCATGCTTCCACTATCTGAATGCCTAAAAATGGTGCTGTTATCCATCCACCCATGGTGAGGACATTCGCATTGTTAATAATCTTACCTCTTTCTCCTGCAAAGACAGTGTCTGCTACTACGGCATAAACACCTTTGTACTTATTTGCAACAATTGCCATTCCTTGTCCTGTTCCACAGATGAGGATTCCTCTATCTGCTTCCCCTTTTTGTACAGCTTGGGCAACTTTAGGAGCCTGAGTGGTATATGGAAGAGGAGCAGCTACTGATGCAATTCCAAAGTCTACTACTTCAACCCCTTCAATTGTTTTAAGATGCTCAACAACAGCTTCTCTTAAAGGAAAGCCGGAGAGATCTGATGCTATTGCGATTTTTATTGTATTCATAATATTTCCTTATTTACTTTTTTTCTTATTCAATACTTCGTGTGCTGTATTCACGATATCTTTAGCGGTGAGATTATAATCTTCCATTAAGAATTCAAGTGTTCCAACTTGTCCAAATCTATCTTGAGAGCCAATTCTTCCAAGATATGTAGGCCATTGTTCACTTAAGAGTTCAGCTACGGCTCCACCTAAGCCTCCCGTTACTTGATGATTTTCACACGTAACAATTGCTTTAGTCTTTTTTGCATATTCAATAACTAATTTCTTATCGAGTGGTTTAATAGTGTGAATATCAATAACAGCAGCTTTAATGCCCTCTTGGGCTAATATTTTCGCAGCCTTTAGCGCTTCGGGGACCATCATAAAGCCAGTAGCAATGAGGGTAATATCATCTCCATCTACAAGGACTTTCCCTTTTCCAAGAGTAAAGACTTCATCATCTTTATATAGAGATTGAGATCCTTTTCGGTGCATTCTTATATACATAGAGCCTTCGTGAATAGCCGCAAGTTTTATAAGAGCCGCACAAGAGACCGTATCACATGGTTCTACTATTGTAAGATTTGGAATTAATCTCATCATTCCAATATCTTCAAATGGCATATGAGTTCCACCATTAAATTGAGCGGTAACTCCAGGGTCTGTCCCCACTAACTTCACATTAAGCTGTGCATAGTTCGCTGATAAGAAGAATTGGTCAAATGTTCTACGCGAGGCAAATGTTCCAAAAGTAGCAGCAAAAGGAATTTTACCTTCAGTAGAAAGACCTGAAGCAACTCCTACCATATTAGCTTCTGCGACTCCCACATTAAAGAATCTTTCAGGGAAAGCTTCTTTAAAAGCTTTTGTACCAGTAGCACTCATAAGATCTGCTTCTAGAACACATATGTTTTCATTCTCTTTTGCTAATTCAATAAGTGTTTCAGTATACACTTCCCTCATATCTTTTCCCATTAGATGACCTCCTTAAGAGCGAGTAAAGCCTCTTCTAGTTGCGCTTTTGATACAGGCATATTATGGCTTCCCACTTTGCCTTCAGCAAAAGAACATCCTTTTCCTTTAATTGTATCGAGAATGATCATAGAAGGTTTATCTGTTACAAGTTTAGCTTCGTTGATTGCTTCTTCCATCTGAGAAAAATCATGGCCATCTATCTTTACAGCATACCATCCGAAAGAACACCATTTATCGACAAGAGAGT
>CAYZUR010000487.1:0-1795 GCA_964481535.1 uncultured Spirochaetaceae bacterium
ATAGCAACATAAAATTGTCAAAGTCAGAATATATAGAACTAGATAATTTAAAAACAATGGTTATTGAAGTGATGAGTCACGATCTCAGATCTCCTCTTATGACAATGAAAAGTTTAAGAAGACTGATGGCAAGTGGCATTATTGCAAAAAATCCCGTTATTTGGAAAAAGTCTGGAGATGAATTAGATGCTCTTATTGATAGAGCTGATTCTCTCATCTTTAATCTATTAGCCCTTACTTCATCATTTGATACACCTAAAGAAGTTTCTCACCAGATAGTAGCTCTTGAATCTGTCCTTGAAGATGTCGAGCCAGCCATTATGAGATATGCTAAGAAAAAAGAAGTAATCTATAAAAAAGAGGTTGAAGATGATGTTTTTATCCTTGGAGTATTAGAATATTTACGAGCAATATGTCGAAATATTATAGAGAATGCAATTAAATATTCTCATAAAGGTGGAGTAGTCTTATTGGATGTAAAAATTGAGACAGAGAGCGTTCTTATCTCGATATATGATGAAGGGGATGGATTTCCACCTCACGTATTGAGCGCGTTCAACGAAGATAAATGGGGTGTTACAACAATGGGAACTCTTGGAGAGAAAGGGCCTGGGATAGGTCTTTATGCCACAAAGAGATTTATTCATGCTCAAAAAGGGAGCATTCACATAAAACCCAACGAACCTATGGGGACGGTCGTAGAAATTACTATTCCAAGAGCCATTGGTCCAATAAGTCGGAGTATTGTATGATAAGCGTAATCATAGTAGAAGATCATGAATTGTTTAGAACGGGATTGATTGCAATCCTCGAAGAGGGCAATGAAATTAAAGTTGTACAGGTTTATCATAATGGGAAAGATTTTATTGAATCTCTCGAACAAAAGAAAACTCTTCAAGCCAATATTATCTTTTTAGATATTTCAATGCCTTGGCTTAGTGGATTAGAAGTCCTTCAGGTAATAGAACAAAAGGGGTATATTGTCCCCCCTATCTGTATGCTTAGTATGTACCCAGAACAATTTTACCTCTCTCAGCTGAAAGAGCTTGGAGCAAGAGGGTATATAAACAAAGATACTGCCACAGACAAATTAAAAGTGGCCATTGATCTAATCATTCATGGAGGAACTGCTTTCTCTGATGAAATACATCAGAAAAAGAAAACAAGTTCTGATGGCTATTTAGAGAATTTATCTACACGGGAAATTGAAGTCTTTAAATTATTAACTCAAGGAATGACTGTTAAAGAAATTGCATTTGAGTTAAATATATCAGTAAAAACTATAAGTACATATAAAAGCAGGCTAATGGAAAAACTTGGTGCCGATTCACTCAGTGATCTTCTTAAGCTTGCT
Source organism: uncultured Spirochaetaceae bacterium (assembly GCA_964481535.1). GTDB lineage: Bacteria > Spirochaetota > Spirochaetia > Sphaerochaetales > Sphaerochaetaceae > SABI01. The sequence continues at coordinate 1,355 of CAYZUR010000487.1, forward strand.
TTAATGTATGAGGGGTAATGTCGATTAGGCTTGAGCAGCCTTATTGACAACTATCCCTAATGATCTTTCAATTGAGCTAAGAGTTGCTTCAGGAGTATTTACTAAGTTTTCAATAATAGTAAGCATTCTTGCATTCTCTGTTGTATGCCCAACTCGTAAATCATCAAGAGGATTTGTTGTTGCACCTAACACTAACCATTCGGTAGGGGTCTTTAATGCTGTAGAGAGACGAACCACTTCTTCAGCTCTAGGCATCCTATTTAGAGATCGTTGTACTTTCACTACCTCATAATTTAGGCCTGCTTCTTCGACGACTTGCTTAAGAGATTTCTCTCGGTCTCTTACTGCATCCACTCTGTTCCAAAATTTATTGCCTTCATAACTATTTATATGTAACGACATAATTATTTGTGCTTTGATTGGCACAAAGAACTAAGCTTG
>CAYZUR010000488.1:0-1793 GCA_964481535.1 uncultured Spirochaetaceae bacterium
CCGCTAAATGTGTTGCCAACAGTGTTACACCCGTGATTATCTGTCCTACTATCGCTGCTACAGATGCACCAACAAGTTCTTCTGCGGTTCTTTATACTCCTGAAGGTGCTTTTGATGATTATGCATATTTTGTTAGCAATCCTAATGTTATTCTTGTTGATACTGCTGTAATTGCTATGGCACCTGCTCGATTCCTTGTTTCAGGCATGGGTGATGCTCTATCAACCTATTTTGAAGCGCGTTCTTGTCAAAGAGCTTTTGCTCGTGTAAACGCAAGTGGCCACAATAGACCTGATGCGACTGGAACTCTAACAGCGATGGCTTTGGCGAAACTTTGTTATGAGACATTATTAGAAGATGGTTTGAAGGCAAAGATTTCATGTGAAAGCAAAGTAGTTACACCGGCATTAGAAAATATCATTGAAACCAATATTCTTCTTTCAGGATTAGGTTTTGAAAGCGGTGGACTTGCAGCTGCGCATGCTGTTCATAATGGGCTTACTGTTTTAGAGGAGACTCATCATGTCTTTCATGGTGAAAAAGTAGCATTCGGTACTATTGTTCATCTTGTTCTCGAAAACGCTCCTATAGAAGAAATCAAAACCGTTATTACTTTCTGTAAATCTATTGGCCTACCTACTTGTCTTAAAGATTTAGGTGTATTAGAAGTGACAAAAGAGAAAATTATGGCAGTAGCTAAAACTTCTACTGCAGAAGGTGAAAGCATCTACAATATGCCGTTCCCTGTCAATATTGATTCAGTATATGCAGCAATTCTTGCAGCAGATAAGCTTGGGAGTGTTCTATGAAAAAAATCATGAACAATGTTGAGAACTTGGTAATTGAAATGTGCGAAGGTATGGAAAAAGCCTACCCAGATACTTTAGTGTTTAAGCCTAAGTACAAAATTATGCGACGCAAAACCTTAAACAATGATAAAGTAACATTGATAAGTGGTGGTGGTAGTGGTCATGAACCATCCCATGCTGGTTTTGTTGGAAAAGGAATGCTTGACGCCGCTGTGTGCGGCGACGTGTTCGCTTCTCCCTCAACAATCCAAGTGTACAACGCCATTAATGAAACAGCATCATCAAAGGGTACACTTTTGATTGTTAAGAATTATTCAGGTGACTGCATGAACTTCGACGCTGCTGCTGAGATGGCTGAAGATGATGGAGAGGTAAAAGTAGAGCGAGTATATGTGAATGACGATGTTGCGGTAAAAGATAGTCTCTATACCGTAGGGCGTCGTGGGGTTGCTGGAACTATTTTTGTTCATAAGATTGCCGGAGCAGCTGCAGAAAAAGGATTAGATCTTCTTAAAGTAAAGGCTGTTGCTGAAAAAGTTGTCAAAAATGTTCGCTCTATGGGATTTGCACTCTCATCGTGTACAGTACCTGCAAAAGGAACTCCGACTTTTACTCTAGCAGAGGATGAAATGGAGTTTGGTGTTGGTATCCACGGAGAGCCTGGAATTGTACGTGAAAAGATAGTTGATGCAGATGAGCTTGCCGCAAAATTACTAGACAAAATTTTAGTAGACATTCCTTATACCTCAGGTGATGAAGTCGCCGTTATGGTAAATGGATTTGGAGCTAGTCCTCTCATGGAACTCTTTATATTAAACAATTCCGTTGCAAAAGTTCTTGCTCAAAAAAATATAAAAATTCATCGCACTTTTGTTGGCAATTATATGACATCAATTGATATGGTGGGTGCTTCTATTACCTTGTTGAAGCTTGATGCTGAATTGAAAACATTTCTTGATGCACCTGCAGATACTGCAGCTCTTA
>CAYZUR010000489.1:0-1789 GCA_964481535.1 uncultured Spirochaetaceae bacterium
GAGATATATAACTTCACTCATCGGTGAAGTTATCAGGAGAATAGATAATGATTGTTCATGTAACAGAAGAGACTTTTAAAAAAGAAGTATTAGAATCAAAAGTACCAGTTGTAGTAGATTTTTGGGCAGCATGGTGTGGTCCTTGTAGAATACAAGGAGAGATTCTTGATGCACTAGAGAGAGAAATAGATACTACTGCTGCGAAAATTTGCAAAGTAGACGTAGATACAAACCCAAATCTTTCGTATGAATACCAGATTATGAGTATTCCAACGATGATGAGTTTTAAAGATGGTGAAATTATAACAAAAGAAGTTGGGGTGAGAAATGAAGGAATGGTGAAAAAGATGCTTGGTCTATAAAAAAAGACTTACGTTAAATCATAGAGGGCATTACGATCAGTGATTGTGATGCCTCCTCTACTTAAAGAGACCATATTTTCATCACTAAAGCGAGAGAGCATTCTCGTTACTACTTCCCGAGCTGTTCCTAAGTCTCTTGCAATTTGATCATGTGTAATTCTAAATGTATCTGATTCATTAATAGCGGCTAGTTCAAGCAACTGCATTGCAAGTCTTTTATCAAAGCTCATAAATACAACTTGTTCAACAACCCACATTACATCGCTAAAGCGCGATGAGACTAATTCATTCGTAAAATCGAGCACTCCACTATTAGATTCACCAGCTTTTTTGTAGGTGTCAGTGTCAATGCGAAGCATTGTGGTCTCTTTCTCTGCCATAATGTGAACATCAAAGGTGATATTACGAATAAGACATGATGCAGATAAGACACATACATCCCTTTCAAAGAGTCTATAGAGAGTTATCTCTTTTCCACTTTCACTGATAATAAAGATTCTTAGCTGTCCACTGGTGACCATTAACAAGCCTGTACAGGTATTTCTATCTTCATGGACAACATCTCCCTTTTTATGGGTGAATTTTATTGTTCCACTTAGCATAGTGGTCTTTTCTGCGTCAGTTAATGTGTTCCAAAACGGTAAATTCTCATCTAATGCACGCAAATCAGAGGGTGTTAACATCGCTCGTACTCCTTATCAGTAATTAGATAGTAATAAAGAAAGGAAGAACAAACAAGAACTAGAAACCTCAATGCTGAGAAAACCACTCATAGATGTACACCCTCACTAATGACTCTCTCATATGATAAAAATGTAAATTTTACAAAATTATGACACTATTGGATTGACTCTTTTCCCTTCAACCATGTAGTATAACTAAGCGCCGAAGTGGTGGAATTGGTAGACACAAGGGACTTAAAATCCCTTGCTCGTAAGGGCGTGGGGGTTCAAGTCCCCCCTTCGGCACAAATGAGTATCTTATCGTAATTGATGAGGTACTTTTTTCTTTTGCGTAAGGGTTAGATCTTTATTCAAATTAAAACACAATTCCCACTAAACTATATTTCCAGTATAGAAAAAACATATGTGAATGTTATTTTTTTCTCAGGTTCTTTATGAAGAAAACATTCACATATGAGAGATAATAAACAAGAAAATTAGCAGTTGAATAGTTTATAAGCTATTCACTATTCTGTATCCTCTGTCTCATATTCAATTATAATATCTATGGTGATATCTCCCTTATCAGTACTTTCGTAAGTATCTTCTACTACTTGCCATCGGTCAGTATAATTGTTTTTTCTGTTAATTCCATAGGCTCCATCACCACTAGTTTCCATGAATTGGAAAGTTTTACTATCATCAGCAACAAGATGTTCTCCGACTGGCTCATCTTCCTCAATGTAGAAGGACAATTTAAACAAA
>CAYZUR010000490.1:0-1786 GCA_964481535.1 uncultured Spirochaetaceae bacterium
GCGACTGTTTTTGATATGGACGTGTTGTCTTCTATACAAGATGCTCTGATGAGCAGTTCCTTTCTTGCCTCTCACCTAATTGGAGTCTATGTCGAGGGTCCTTTTATCTCACCTCAGAAAAAGGGAGGGATTCCCTCTTCTACTATCAGGCCATACGACAGAGTATTTCTTGATGAGATGCTCAGTATTAAACATGGGAATGCTCCCCTTATTACTACGATGACTATAGCCCCCGAAGTAAATGGGAGCGAAGAGCTCACCGCCATCCTTGAAGAATATGGAGTTGTTGTTGCCTATGGTCATAGTAATTGTTCTTTAGAGACAGTAAAGCCCCTCAAGAAAAACCATATTACCCACCTCTTCAATGCAATGAGTCCGATTGATCACAGACGATTGGGGTTAGCAGCTCTGCCGTTTACTCATAGTTTTGACCATGCAACATATGAAATGATATGCGACGGGGTACATGTAAGTCCATCAATGCTAGATCTTGCCTTCAATATGCTAGGAACTTCTCACCTATGCCTTATATCTGATGCAATGAGTCTTGCTGGTTTAACGATAAGAGATGGAATGTATCAAGGGAAAGAGATCTATTCAGATGGAAAGGCGTGCTACTATAAGGATGATGCTATTCTCATAGGTTCTTCTATGTTGATCAATGAGTCAGCAAAGATGATGTATGAGAGAGGAAACGTCGATACACAATCCTTCTTTACAATTGCATCAGAAAATCCAGGAAGGGTACTTTCTCTTAATGGCAGGGGAAAGATTGCTATTGGGTATAAGGCAGATTTAGTGATGCTTTCAAACGAAATGGAAGTGATGAAGGTATGGAAGGCTCACACCTAGATGCCCCAAAAGATATTGAGACATCTTTTTTGTATTCAACGCAAAAATTGTTAGTCTTTTCCTAGTTATGATATCACTATGTTTGAACGTAATATTTCTTCAAGTGGTGTAAAAGAAGGTGAGCTATATCCTAATGGGTTATGCCTTATCCACCCTTCAGCATAGGGATATTGACCAGAATCTTTTCCAACTTGTTGACTCATTTCACGCATTGTTTGCACATAAGAATCAAGTTTCTGGCTATCATCTAACCAGTTCCTTTGCGAAGTGTGGCAACTAAGCATATGCTCTTTTTGTTCAATTACAGTTGTGATATTTACATAGAGTTGTGCATTAACCTTTTGAGTAAGCCCGTCATGTAGACCATAGGGGAGGGCATGATAGAGTGCTACTTCTTTTCTTATAGTATCTACTTGGGGTATTGTATAGAAGTTAGGCATACTATTTGCAAAAGCGGCCGTAACTGCTATACGTGCGGTATTCATATGGTCTTCCATATAATCGTGTAGCGCTGGTATGAGGATAATGTCTGGCTCAACCTGACGAATGACAGCCGCTACTTTTCGTACAAGATCAAGGTCATACACAACTTCAAGGTCATTAGCAATACTTTCATACCAACTGGCTCCAAGATAAGAGGCTGCTGTTTGAGCCTCTTTTTTTCTGATTACCTCGATTTCTTGTCGGTTATATTCAAGTGTTCCACAATTCCCATTAGCAACATTCATATAGTGTAAGGCCACATCTTGTTCTTTTAATAAAAATAGCGTTCCTGCCATCATGAATTCAATGTCATCAGGATGGCATCCGATAGCAAGAGCTGTCTTTTTTGATTTGTTATTCATAGTTAAATGAATACCTCCTTACCAGAGTTTTCTGCAGATTCATGACATGCTAAAACAAGTTCGATATTTCGTAATCCGATAGATCCATC
>CAYZUR010000491.1:0-1783 GCA_964481535.1 uncultured Spirochaetaceae bacterium
ACCAGATTTACCTGTGTTTTCTAAGGGAGGAGGAAAAATCCATTTTCGGGCTACACCAAAAATCCCTGTTACAAAACATATTAAGTTCAAATACATTGATATCAAAATTGTTTGTCCCTTTTCTATATTCCTTATTAATTATTGCAATAGTTTATTATGATTTCTACACAAGATTTTTATCATCTTCCGTTATTCTTCTACTTACCCATTAAAAAAGTAGTCTTCTAATAGAATGCAGAGGGTGTGATAGATAGGGAGATGTAACTCTTGCACTTTATAGGTTTCTGTTTGGGGTGCTTTAATACACACATCAGAGATAAGAGCTAGCTGTCCACCTATTTCTCCTGTTAACCCTAATACTTTTATCCCTTTTGCTTTTGCAACTGTTGTTGCGTAGAGTATATTTTGGGCATTTCCTGACGTTGAAATTCCCCATAGGATATCACCTTCATTTCCATATACTAATGTTTGTTGAGCAAAAGCGAGTAATGGGTCAACATCATTCATGAAGGCTGATGTTAAAGATGGGTGTCCATTGAGACTTATTGCTTGAATACCCATTTGAAGATTTCTCGATATATGTTCTCCATTGATGGGATCTATGTTTTGAATTTTCTGTTGCAGAGAGTTGGGTAAAGGACGAGGAGTAATGAATGATTTTCCAAGTTCTCCAACAATGTGTTCAGCATCTGCTGCACTCCCTCCATTACCACACACAAGTATTTTCCCTTTGTTCTCTATTGTTTCAATGAGCATAGAAGTTGCTTTTTCTATATCTTTTTGACATGCCTCTAGTCCTGGGTAGCGTTGGACTAATTGGTCAATATATTTTTTATTCATATGTTTTTTTACTCTCCTCTAATCTATTTATTGCTACTGCAAGGGCAGCAATATCTCCTAACTCCTCTTTGAGGTATGAAGGAAGAATAGCACAGCCTTCTAGGCTTTCAGGAAGAGCCTCCTTTTTTATGTGATGCATCATAGCAGGGAAGAAAAGTTCTTCGCTTCTGGTGTAGATGCTTCCTATAATAATGCAATCAGGATCAAAAATGTCGATAAGTAGTGCTATTCCTTTTCCTAAGTGAATGGCACTTTGTTTAATAACACTAAGAGCTTTCTCATCGTTGTTATCTGCAAGGTCACAAATCTCTTTGCCACTCTTATCTTCATTATAATACATCTTGTAGAGGCCTTTAAGACCGGAACCACTACAATATGATTCCCAAGATCCTCTTTTGTGATAACAGTAGGGGCCATCTTCTGCAATTCTTAGGTGTCCAACTTCTCCAGCTAGTCCATTTTTTCCAACATACAGGTGGTTATTGAGGATAAGACCAGCTCCTAAGCCTGTTCCAAATGTAAGAAAGATGACATTACTCTTTCCTTTTCCGTTTCCACTGTACCATTCAGCTAAAGCACATGCATTAGCATCGTTTTCTAAAAAGGTGGGGATATGAAAGCGTTTAGTGAGCCACTCTACAATTTCTATTCTATCCCATGAGCTCAAGTTTGGTGGGCTAAGGATTATTCCTTTTTCTCTATTAAGTGGGCCCCCACAGCTAATTCCAATTGAAGCTATTTCTTGATTCTCTTTTTCTGCAATTGTTTTTAGTTCTTCAATACTTATCCCTATATCTTCTAGTACCTGATAAGAATCTTTCTTTGTTGGAAACTTAAACTTCTTAATAATCTGAGTATCTTTAGTACTAAGAGATACAGCTGTTTTGGTACCACCAATATCTACACCTATATAGAGGCTATTTGTTCTCATTACTTATCCCTT
>CAYZUR010000492.1:0-1782 GCA_964481535.1 uncultured Spirochaetaceae bacterium
CAGTCCAATATTTCCAATTTTATTTTATGACAAAGTCGCTTTTACTTGACGTGAAAAAAACTTGTGAAAACCATTGTTAGGGTTTCTTTAATGTAGGCATTGTTTGGTTTTTTTACATTTATAGTAGATATGACCTATCTGTTAGCGTATACTTCTTACATTATGAGTAGACCAATCCATATTGTACATATCCCAAGACGCTTTGTAGTCTCAGAATGGGGAGGTTCAGAAACCTTCATTGCAGAGATCTCTCAACGACTTGCACAGCGCGACCATCAGGTGAGTATTTATACTTCCAAAGCCTTGTCTAAATTGGAGAATGACACCTATAAAGGAATTGCCATACGCAGATTCTCCTATTTCTACCCCTATGTAGGACTTTCCTTACCTGCTAAAACCCAGTTGGACAAAAAAGCTGGAAATCTTTTCTCCTTCTCTCTTTTAAGGGCACTTCTGTCAAAAAAGAAGTTGGATCTTATTCATTTGCATACAGGAAAAAGAATGGGCGGTATTGCACGATATTGTGCACATAAGCGCCACATCCCATATATTATATCCCTCCATGGAGGAAATCTTGCAGTTCCAGTAGATGAGATGGAGACCTGGACTGAGCCTACCAAAGGGAAACTGGAGTGGGGGAAAATCTTAGGTTACTATGTTGGGTCAAGAAAAGTACTTGAAGATGCATCGGCAATTATTTGTGTTGGCAAAGACGAATATGAGGCGATGAGTAAACGTTATCCAAATAAATATATTGAATATCTTCCCAACGGTGTTGATATCAAGAGATTCTCTAAAGGTGATGGAAAATCCTTTCGAGCTGCTCATGGCATCCCATTAGATAGGTTTGTCTGCCTTACTATGGCTCGCCTAGATGTTCAAAAAAATCAACTGGGGTTAATAGAACAACTCCCCCTCCTTTTAGAGCAAAATCAATTGATTCATTTACTCTTTATTGGCCCTGCAACTAACCCCGATTATGCCAAATCCCTAAAGATTGAAGCAAAACGCTTGGGAGTTGATGAGCACATCACGATAATAGAAGGGCTTTCGTATGAGGATCAAAGCCTCGTCGATGCCTATCACGCCGCATCGTGCTTTGTCTTGCCCTCCCTTCATGAGCCTTTTGGAATGGTAGTGTTGGAAGCATGGGCGAGCTCTCTACCGGTTGCTGTCTCTCAACGAGGGGGCTTAGCTGCCTTGGTTGAAGACAATGAAACTGGTCTTTTCTTCGATCCATCTGCCCCTTCTATAGATAAAAATAGTATTGCATCAGTGCTTGGTCGCTTGTCTGTCGATTCTTCATTACAAAAATCTTTATGCAAAAAAGGTTTAGAGACTGCCACCAAATCCTATAGTTGGGACAGTATCACCACACGACTTATTGCTATATATCAGAGGGTCTATGAAAATTTTATTCATTAATACAACCGGTGGATATTTTGGTGGAGTGGAACAAAACATTGCCATCTCTGCTAAAGGACTCACTTCTGCTGGGCATATCTGTTATTTTGCCTGTAAAGAAACCTCTGGAATTGACCAAAGCCAATTTGATTCCTTGTTTGTTCAGACTTGGATTCTTGGTTCGACTTCCTTATCTGAAATTGTAAAGCAGATCCAACCAGATGTATTCTATGTTCATAAATTTGATAGGATAGAGGATGTCTTATCAGTAAAAGGATCTAAACGTGTAGTGCGCATGATTCATGACCATGATTTGTACTGTCCGAGAAAGCATAAATACTATGCTTTTACCAGAAAAATCTGTACCCATCGATGTGG
>CAYZUR010000493.1:0-1778 GCA_964481535.1 uncultured Spirochaetaceae bacterium
TCTTGAAGCTCGTTTGGATTATTACAGTGTATTGCACCAGTTATGGCATTCTATCTATGGGGGTTTTATATTCTTAGATCCTTTCACTTATACGAAATAGGAATTAGTTTTATTCTCATCCTTATCAAGAGATTTTCTCATTCTCACATCTTCTGTAAGAGTCTCCTATAGTGAGGTAGTGAGGCTTCTTATTTATCTAAAATTAATCGATATATCAACATAGCGCATTATCTGAATAATGAGATAATTAGCGACAGCTTTCTATAGGATTTTTTTTATATTTTATGATACCCTTATATTATTGCGTTATAGTAGAGGTCTTCATATCGAAGACCTCTCAATTGTGAGATGAGGAGATATATATGATCTATGCAAAGGTGCAAAATTCTTCAGGGGTTTCTAATGAAATTATGAAGAAACATTTTTTCAAAGGATTAAAAGCACTTGGAAATAAAGAACGAGTTCTCCTTATTCCACCAGATATTACACGCGTTCATGGCCTTGGAGGCCTCCTTGCTGTGTGGGCAGTTGAATATTATAAAGACAAAGTAAGGGCAATTCTTCCCGCTCTCGGCACCCATGTAGCGATGACAAGTGAAGAGATTGATACAATGTATCCTGGAGTTGATCATTCTCTATTTGTAAATCATGATTGGCGCAATGATGTCATTACCCTAGGGACCGTTCCCTGTGAATACATTGAAGAAGTGAGTGAAGGGAAACTCTCCTACTCTTGGAAAGCTCAAGTAAATAATCTCCTTGTTTCAGGTGGATTTGATTTAATTCTCTCACTCGGACAAGTCGTTCCTCATGAGGTTGTTGGTATGGCAAACCATACAAAAAATATCTATATCGGAACAGGTGGAGCTGAAGGGATTAACAAAAGTCACTACCTAGGGGCTGTCTATGGAATGGAACGAATTATGGGGAGAAAAGATTCTCCAGTTAGAGCTGTATTAGATTATGCCCATACACACTTTGCCACTTCCCTTCCTATTGTATTTGCTCTCACTGTCGTAAAACGGGGAACAGACGGTAATATGGAGTCAGCGGGTCTTTTTATAGGAAATGACAGAGCGTGTTTTGATGAAGCCTCCCAATTATCTCTTAAAGTGAATTTCACTAGGGTCGACGAGCCTCTTAAAAAAGTTGTGGTCTATTTAGATTCACATGAATTTCGATCAACATGGCTCGGAAATAAAGCAATTTACAGGACAAGAATGGCAATTGCTGATGGTGGAGAATTAATCATTATCGCTCCCGGCGTGCATACCTTTGGTGAAGATAAAGAAATCGATCGCCTCATTAGGAAGTTTGGCTACAAAGGAACTGATTATGTTCTTGATGCAGTGAGTCGTAATGAAGAGTTAAAACAAAATTTATCAGCAGCGGCTCACCTCATTCATGGCTCGAGTGAAAACAGGTTCTCAATCACCTACTGCCCATCAGCAATTAGTGAAAAGGATATTGTATCTGTTGGTTACGCATATGGCCCTATGAAAGAAGCACAAGAGAAATATATATTTGATGGGATACAGGATGGAGAGAATGTCACTAGTGACGGTGAACATTATTACTTCATCAGCAATCCAGCTATAGGATTGTGGGCCCATGAGAGTAGATTTCAATAAAAAGATAGAATACTATAGAGAAATACAAAGAAGAAAAAAAATACATAGATAGTATTACACAATAATTAGAAGAAAGATTTTAACAAAGCATAAAGAAATTACTACCCCGAAGGTAAGGAGAATAAAAAAAATGGAAATGAAAGCTGA
>CAYZUR010000494.1:0-1771 GCA_964481535.1 uncultured Spirochaetaceae bacterium
ACTACCTTCAATCTTGCATCAGGTAGCCAAGAACTTGGATTAACGAAAACAGCCATAAATTATAATCTTTGTCTAAAACATTCTCAGGTTCAAACTGGAGAATCGGAGCATTTGCTAATAATAAAAGTCTTATAAGCCTCTCTCTTGGTTCTAATCTAAAAGAAATTGGAGAGTGGGCTTTCTCTGGATTGAAAGTCCCAGTTTTATTAATTCCAATTTCTGTTGAAACAATTGGTAGTGATGCCTTCTACAGTAGCACCCAGAAAACTATAAACTGCGAAGCAACTTCTAAGCCTATAGGTTGGGTTAATGATTGGTATGGAAATGAATATGCCACAGTTAACTTTGGAGTTAATTAGAAAAGTTATCTATGAAATACAGTCATAAATAATTTCTACATTCAAATTCTTTTTAATCACTGTAAAAGATGGAATGGCACAGATTTTTAACATCCCTCTAACAAAAATATAAATAGTTGGACTAAGAATAATAACTCATCTATCGAAAACGAACGTTCATAGTAAGTATTGTACCTATAGTAAAGAACTTATTGAGAGTGCTGTTGATTTTCCCAGATTTGAGAACAAAGATATAGAAGAATTATGAAGTCAATCTACAGACAGTGGAGAGCTGGATCAATAACCATTCTCTTATTTGGAGAGATTAACATATATATTTTTACCTAAGTATTGGTGATTCATTTATTCTAAAGAACAAACTTGCTAAAAAAGCTAAGGTCTAAACTAGCACAAATAAGCAAATTTGTGATCTTAAGAGGAGTATAAAATGAAAAGAAAAATAGATGATTATGGTCAGCTACTAATTAAAAGAGGTGAAAAGTATGAAATACAGCTTTGTCCTTTTGCTCATATCCAACTAAGTGAAGAAGTTGATGGTCAACTTCATTACTGTGGAGACTGGTGCCCACTTTTTGGTGAGCCAGAATATCAAGTGGATAGTAATTACTACTATGAAAATTTAGAGAAAAGAAAAGAAGTACCTACAACAGCAAAGTTGAAACTTTGTAAGAAGGAACTACATTTTGATTACTTTGAGGATTCTAGGGATTTTATTTAAGTTCAAAACATGACTCAAGTACTAAAATAATTTCTTTAATACTCTCAATTGCTTGGGTTGGATTTATCTCATCTTTGGTAAAACCATATATATCTTTTGAGCATTTGGAACAGTATTATCTATAAGGGTGATTCTTTTTGCCACAAGAATAATCCCATTTGATGCAGAAGCTGATACACGTGATATAATAGAGGGTACAACAAAGAGTAGAATACAGTCTGGTATTGATATAGTTAATCATCTTGGAAAGATTCAAAGATGATAAAGGAGATATTGAATGGATAAACTAGAAAAATTATTATTAGAATATGTTGACAAGTTTGATGAGAATTTCCCCATATTCTTAGTAATGGGGATGTCTGACAAAGAAATGATTAAACACCTAGAGGAAAGTATAAAAACTAATAAACCTTATGAGCCTGAAATAATTGAAGGGGCTATCTATTAAGAGGCTAAAGATCGGGTTAATTGTTCAGACAATACTAACATACAACTTCTCTGGAGCTTCCTCAAAGTTACACAGAAGTGCAAGACAAACAAATTTCTTATATCAGTTTTAATAAATTTACTCACTATTAATATGAGACCACCTTTAAGAAAGGATGGAAGAATAGTAAAGGGATTTAATAGGATAAGACAAATCAATTCTGTTGCAATTAGATTTGGCTTCCACCCAGAAGAGACTTTAATAAGG
>CAYZUR010000495.1:0-1770 GCA_964481535.1 uncultured Spirochaetaceae bacterium
GGAGCATCTCGTGATGGCTATGCAGTAACTGATACTCAAGTCCTATCATTGTTAAAACAACAAAAAGATTATCTTACTCAACAAACTGGACAAAATATTACAGATGCACAATTTGAATTAGCAATACAACAAAGTTATGGTATGAATCTTGCCCAATTTAAAAAAGCACTCAAGGAATCTACTACGGTAGATAATTATGTAAAAGCAACTCAATCAAATGTATTAACTGATGTTATTGAACCAACGGATGCTGTAATAACTGAATTCTATCGAGCAAATAGATCTGAATTTATTAATCCAGAATTAGTTCGTCTTTCTCACATCTTCATGCCTTTTACTCCTGAAACTAAAACTTCAGTCAAAAGAGAAATGGATACTGTGGCTCGCTTTTTACGTTATAATACCTATACCTTTGAAGAACTTGTGCCAAAGTATTCTCTCGATGCCGACTCTGTGGTAAAAGGTGGAGATATCGGGTGGTTAGCATATGATGATACAAATATGAAAAATGCACTTGGTGCAGACTTTTTTGAAAAAGTATTTGAGCTCGATTTAGGAAAACCTTCTTCTATTTTAGAGAGTAAAGGTGGATATCATATTGTAAAAGTGACAACTCACACTGATCCTAAACTTCTTTCTATTACAGATAAAATTAATCCAGATTCAAAAACAACGGTAAAACAATATATCCGTCAAGTGTTATTAAATCAAAACCAACAAAACGCTTACCTAAAAGCAATTGATACCCTTGTTGCATCCTTAAGAAATGAAGGAATTGTGAACATTTTGTATAAAGGAGAAAAGTAAAGTTGAGGTCTAGACATATGGGGCGAGAAATCGCCCTTTCAACTCTCTACTCCCTAGATTTTAATGGTGTTCTTTATAACCAAGTTGGAACACCAGATTTCCCGACTCTTAATGAAGAAGAGACAGCATCATTAGATATTGAAACAGCGTTGTTTGCCCGTTATCTAATAGTTGGTACATTAGAACACTTATCTGAAATAGATGCTGTTATATCACGCTTCTCTATAAACCGCCCATTAGATAGAATTGATATTATTGACCGTAACGTATTACGAATGAGTGTATTTAGCATCCTCTATGATAAAGAAATACATGCTTCTGTTGTAATCACAGAAGCTGTGAGATTATCACAAGAGTATAGTAGGGAAGTGAACTATAAATTTATCAATGGAATTCTCGATTCTATTGTAAAGGAGAGAGCATGATTACCCTAAAAACAGAAGATCAGATTAAATATATCCATGATTCATGTCGACTTCTTGCACAACTTCACGACAAATTAGAAAAGATTGTTGAAGTAGGCATCACAACACAAGAAATTGATCGAATAGCATATGATTTTATTTTGAAACATAAAGGAACTCCTGCTTTTCTTCACTATGGTGGATTTCCTAATACCTGCTGTATTTCTATCAATGAACAAGTGATCCATGGTATTCCCTCTATGAGAAAATTAAAAGATGGTGATATTGTCTCTTTAGACATTGGCATTAATCTTAATGGCTACTTTAGTGATGCAGCCCGTACCCATCTTGTTGGAAATCATGTTCCAGATGATGTAAAAAAGTTAGTAAAAATAACCAATGAATCTCTCCTACTTGGAATAGAAGGAACAGAGAAAAGGGGAGCAAGAATACATGATATTTCCCTTCCTATCTCTCGCCACGCAGAGCGACATGGCTTTAGTGTAGTAAGAGACTATTGTGGCCATGGAGTTGGTCTACAGGTTCATGAAGACCCTCA
>CAYZUR010000496.1:0-1769 GCA_964481535.1 uncultured Spirochaetaceae bacterium
CATACCGGAGGGTTACATTTCTTTATTGAAACAGGCTCTCTATTAACACACCCTGAAGAAGGAATAATCGCCATTGCTTTTAGGATGAAGTCTCTTACTCGTGAATATAAAGCAGCACTAGAGGTCCTCCTTAGTCTATTTTTACATGCTAAGGTAAATGATATAGAGCGTATTAATGCAGTCATTCAAGATATTACTAGTGATTTTGAGTCTAATGTGAGTTCTTCTGCTCATATGTATGCTGCTCAAAGAGCTTCTTCTCACTTCTCGTCTCTTCTTAAGATGAATGAACAATATAATGGACTCGATCAATGGGAATATTTGAAAAGTATCGATTGTGATAATATACATGAACTTACTGTAATTGGGGTAAGACTCACCAATTTATTACGAACACTTATTGATCAATCACGTTTTAGCCTTCATCTACTAACTTCATCTGATGAGAGTGATGATGCTAAAGAGTTAACTGCTGAGTTCATTGCACATCTTCCAATTATCCCTCAACTTGAGGAACCTCTCCCATATATAAATGAACAGAAATGTGAAGATTTTCAACGTACAGAACTCTATAAAACACCCTCTTCAGTAAGTTATAGTTCACTCGTCTTCCCATCTGCCTCTCCTTTTGATCCACTTCAAGCTCATCAAAGTATCCTTATGTATATCTTAACTACAAATCATCTTTGGGAGATGGTCAGAGGTGTTGGTGGAGCGTATGGAGTCTCTGGTCATATCGATATGCTTGAACGTCTTGCGACTTTCCAAAGTTACCGAGATCCTCGAATCCAGGGAACCATTAATGATTTTTATTCAGCATTAGAGATAGTAGAAAAAGAAGGGGTAGACCAAGATATTGTTGACCTTGCTATTATTACAATAATTAGTCGAGAATTACGCCCATCATATCCTCAAAGTGCAGCAATGATTGCTTATAGAAGATCGTTGTATCATATTAGTGATGAATTTAGAGAAATGAGAAGAGATTTTATTCTCACGACTCTTTCGAGTGATATGAAAAAAGCAGCTTCACATTTACGTATGAGTGTGAGAAAACAAATGGCATGTGTAATCATTAGTGGAAATGAAGTATTAGAAAAAGAGAAAGAATCAAAAATAGTAAAAGAGAATAAGGTGAAATCCCTTACTCTTTAGACTTTCCTTTTGCTATAGCTTCTCCCCATATCTTTTCAAGTCGTGAAAGATTTTGTGGCTGTCTTAGTTTTAAGACAGCACAACTACGAATTGAAGCGTTTCCCATTGCAATCTCTTCACTAAGTATTTTGCATGAAGGATAGCCACATAATCCACAATCTATTCCAGGAAGAACCTTCTCTATTTTGTGTGCTTTTTCTAACTTTTCTAGTGCTTTAGAGATATCTACATCGAGTTGCATTGAGTGTTTTGCTTCAATGCGGTCAACTTTTAGATTTCTTATTAAATGTGCGGAGAGGGAGGTTATTTCTTTTTCTATTTCAAGCGGTAATTTGGAAGGATGTTTTGATGCTTGGAACTTAATTCTTTCTGTTGCCAGAAAGCGGTTTCTCGGAGTTAATACCCCACCAGTGCATCCTGTTGCACACGATCTTAGTTCGAGAAAATCTATTTCAGTATGACGTTCATCTTCTACAAGTTCAAGGAATTCTATTACATTATGAATTTCATCTATTGAGAGGGTTCTATTTGACATCCCCTCACTCTCCCCTTTTATCAAAGACCATAAAAAAGCTCCCTTTGTTACCATAGGGATAGGGTGGTGAGTGAGTCTA
>CAYZUR010000497.1:0-1762 GCA_964481535.1 uncultured Spirochaetaceae bacterium
GGTTGATTGAAAAACTAAATGCAACTAAAAGAGGGTTTGGAAAAGTAAGTGCAACCTTTTTTACAAATACTTGCTCTAAAAAACATTTTTTGATTTGACTTTCACTGCTTTTAGGCAGAAAATGTACTTATAGTAAGAAAGCAACAGTACATGTGTGCATGACTCGGCAGAGTTAGCAAATTATTGTTTCCTTGCAAGATAAAATGCAACCCTGTTTAATGTTAAAGAGGTTTTTGTATTAGGCCGTTGGAGTTTGTATTTTTTCTACTATCTTAATAAGCTGGGTTTCAGTAAAACGTCATTGGGGGCAATGTATTTTACACCCAGTTTTTTTAACACCTCTATCCCATAGATGAACTCAAAGATTGCATATGGAGTATTGTCTCCTAAGCTCTTTCTGCTGTAGTTGTTTATGTTATTCATCATGAGTGCTGTCTTCTCTTGATTCATAAAGCTAATACTTGTTCCTCTAGGTATCACCTTTCTCATGAATTCATGATTCTTCTCACAATGTGGTTTTTGGTAACTGCACATTGAATTACAATAAAAGAGTCGTGTTTTTTCTCTACCATCTACCGTATACTCAATAGCTTTTGGATTTGAAAATTCGACTCCACGATCTGCAAGCAATACAGGGAAAAGTTTCTTAAAATCTGTTTCTCCTAGATCCATATACAAATTGTTGAACACATCGATTACTGACTGAGCATCATTATGATCCCTAAAGAATCCAAGTTGTAGTCCACAATTAACAAAGTGAATTGTTAGTATTGCAGCAGTTTCAGCTCTCAAGCCTTCTACACTATCAATTTCGACTATAGGAGTGTCCGGTTGTTCTTTTACGTAGTCGCTAAAGCAATTGTAATTACGGCCTATATAACAACCCTTATCGATTTTTACTCTATAATAATCTGAGTTTTTTCGCCTCTTATAGGTTACTTGTTTTGGTAAATCAAGATTATTAATGTCCTCAAAAACTCCTGCTTCTATGTAATTGTATAGAGTCTTTTCATCAACAGATATGAGATTCTTGTTGTTCACATAAATATGATGGGGTGATTGACCTTTTCTTAATAACGGTCTGAGTAGATTACCTAAGAAGTCTCTCTCAGCAAATGATATTGCTATTCCTTCGCGAGTCTCTTTTAGTACTTGCTCATACTGCTGTTGAGCTCTCACGCTCTCATAGAACCTTTTTTCTAGATCACATAGCCCTATTTTCGAACATCCATTGCATACATATGGAGGCTTTTCCCTCTTTTCACACATCTCTTTTTTATATTGGGTACAGATGTAAATACATTTGCTACAATGCCTACAACTATCTTTTACACAATTTAGGTCATCACAAAGATATTGAATGGTACAATTCTTTCTATATGCACAATCGTTGAAATATCTTGCATAAGATCTATGTTTTCTTTTCACAAACATGTGAGCTCTTATCTCTCTTGATATTGTCGAAGAGCTCTTTCCTAGCTTGACTGCTATTTGTTTAAATGAAAGCTTATTTGCTAAACCTCCTTGTATTCTATTTCTATCTGAAATAGTTAAATGCTTCTTGGTTAATGTTTCATTTTCCATATTATCCTCCAGGGAAAACAAAACTCCAACGGCCTAATATCTAATGATAAAGACTCGTGATAGAGAAAAGCAAGGAAAAAACAAGACCTCTCTTTTGCAAGACTAAATCGAAATCTTCTATTTGCAAGACTAAATCAAATTATTTAATTTTAAGAAGTGCATTTAATATTTCAATTAA
>CAYZUR010000498.1:0-1755 GCA_964481535.1 uncultured Spirochaetaceae bacterium
CTCGAGTGCATAAGGAAAGCCATAATTAGGAATTGCATGTGATGCTATGAGTCTCTTCTTTTTGAAATGAAAATCATTTGCCCCAAAACTGATGATATCATCATTAAAGCTAATTCCATCATAGACGATGTATCCACCAAAACCTGCAAGCTCTATCCCATCTAGTATAGTCTTTGGGGGGCTTGTAACTATTACTTTAGAAAATCCATGTGAATAGTCTCTTAAGACATCTTCTTTCCAATTCTGTGTTGATGAGTCATATACTCTTTTAGCGCCGAAAACAGTAGCAACATGTACTCTATATGCACCACGAGTTGAGGTAAGATTATGTCCAACTACTGCGACTTTAGCTGCACCAGAGAGTTTAGCTAAATATACAAGAGCGAGTCCTATAACACCGGGACCCATTATTAATACGCTATCTTCTTTTTTAATGTCTGCTTCTTGAAATAGATCCATTGCTACAGTTATTGGTTCAGCTAATGTAGCTTGGTCATAGTCGAGGTCACTAAATTCAATAACCATATTTCGCTCTACTGTAAGATAGGAGCCAAGTCCTGCTTGGTCTGTCATATATGTTTTAATATTACTACACAGATCAGCTCTTCTCATTGAACATGCCTTACATACACCACATGGGACATGATTTTGCACGACGACGCTAGAGCCAACATTGATATCGTTAACGTCCCTACCGACTTCCACGATGATTCCTGCAACTTCATGGCCAAGTGGAGTGGGTTCTTTAGAAGTGTGTGTGTTATAAAAGTGCATATCAGTTCCACATATCCCACAAGCTTTTATTTGAACTCTCACTTCATGGGATAAAACAGGTTGCAATTGATGTTCTTTAATCTCAATGTGTTTTTTATCTGTAACATATGCTGCTTTGTTTATCATACCACTTTACCTCTTTATCTATTACTTCTTTCAATCAAGTGTAGCACAATTGTAGTGAGAAATAGAATCTCATCATGTAGTCATAGCCAAAATCGATAGGAGGGTTGTTGAAAAAGAGTCTGTAAGATTTTTTTTCATTAATAAGAAAGAGTTGACGATAGAGTAAGGATCTATGATCATACTGCAATCTGAGTAATCATACTTTACATTATTACAGCAGAAACAAAAGAATTCAGTCATTGTGGGGGGCAATGATATTGACCTCCTCAATAATCAAATTCTATCTTGTAATTGATAAAAGGAGTTGAATATATGGGAAAGTCTACTAATCAAAAAACCTCTAAAGCTGATGGAACACCTAAATCTTACCCTCTCAGCGGTGAGCAAGCGCTGCGGGTGTTACATGTGTTAGCAAATAGAAATGCTGAGATGGCAAAGGAGATTGCAGAAGTATCAGCCTTGGTTTTCTGTGATGTATCTGTGGAGGATGTCGCTTCCTCGGTGTATGACGCACTCAATGATCTTGCTGTTGAAGATTGTTGGGATGCTTCGGGGAGACAACGGGGAGGCGGATATCGTGATGAATATGAGGTTGCAGATGAGATGATAGAGGAAGCTTTTTCTCCCTTCACCTATCAAATCGATGCGTTTTACCGTACAGGAGAACATGTTTCAGAGCAACTCTATATACAAGGTGTATTGATAGGGCTCTACCAATATAAAAAGAAATCAACTAGCGATTTTTCCGACTACACCGAGGATTATCCAGAATCGTTTGCAGGTGATATTCTTAATACATGGAAAAAACATCACCCAGATGATACCTCTGGTAGAAGTATGTTTCATAAGTTTATT
>CAYZUR010000499.1:0-1755 GCA_964481535.1 uncultured Spirochaetaceae bacterium
GATTTCTTCTATATCATTGAGATTATTTCCATAGAGAGATTCTCTTAATCCATGATCACTCAGAAAGATCTTTTGTCCAGAGCTAAGAAGTTTTCTTGCTTGAATGTCATAGCGAGGGACAAGATAATAGAGACTCGCCATTTTCCCATATTCAATGTAATTATAGATAGTCTCATGAGAGTAAGAGTTTTTTTCATTGTTGAGATAGGCAATAAGATGGGTAACTGAGAAGGATGATCCTATATGTGAAAAGAAATAGAGAATAATACGCCTTAGAAGTTCTATATCTCTCACCTGTGCTCTCATCGTTATGTCTTTTAAAATAATTGAATGAAACACATCTTCAAGGTAAGAAAGAGCTCCCTCTCTCGTACGAGCAAATTGATAGATAAATGGAAGTCCTCCGTAGGTAACATAAAAAAGAAAAGCTTCATCAATATTAACCTTTTTATAATGTTCTTGAAGGTATAGGAGGCTTTCAGAAAATGAGAATGGATAGATAGGAATTTCTACGTATCGACCTGCCAATGATGTTGCATCGAGTCCCTTCAAGAGGTGTCCATTTGAAGAGGAAATATAGATATCACAATTGAAATTCAATAGACATAATTGTAACAATTTCTCCCATTCTTTAAGCTCCCCAATCTCATCTAAAAAGAGATAGACCCTCCCCTCTGTACTTAATGTGAAATTCTCTATCATCGTATACGCTGATAGGACATCGTTCAATATAGGGTTTTTGAGAGAATCAAAGTTAATACTAACAATAGAATTCTCGCTTACACCCGTTTCTATAAGTTCTTCTTTGATTAGCTCAAACATCACTGATTTTCCACTCCGTCTCATTCCAGTTAAGACTTTTATTACATCTGTGTTATATAAGGCGTCGTTTTGTTTCATGTACGACTCTCGTTTGATAATCATCTCATCTTCCTCTTTTGTCACCAAGCATTACATTGCTAGTATACCGTAAACTATTATCTTTTTACACTTATTATTATATTAAATCGTTAAGATAATATTATATTATATTTTTATTAATATATATCGTAAACTATATCTATATGTATATTTTATTTAATGTATACCGTAAATTACAGGTTATTACAGTACAAGACCCTTAATTTCTCCCTTAAGACCACATATTCATCAATTAGCAGTGGTGTTAACATAAGAAATGATCATAAAAAACCTCATCTTGGCATTATGCTCTTATGGGTTTTACTCTCATAAAAGGAATTCTGAGATCATTTTCTTACCTCTAATGTACCTTCTCCATTGCTGAAGCACACGGAAAGAGATAAAGCACTTATTTCTTCATTTTAGAGATAATTCATTACCTCTAAAATCATCTTGTAATACATGTCCTTCAGATGATATCTTTCATAACACTGCTATAGAACCTGAGTAGATTTGAGATATTAAAGTCTGCTCTCAACTACACATCAAAGGAGAACTCGGTGATACTCCATATCATGCGCCATACTGAAAGTGAAGCAAATACTAAAAATATCCTTGCAGGACAATTAGATTATCCCCTTAGTGAGAAAGGTAAGAATCATGCTCATCGCATAGCTTCTTGGTATACCTCTCTCTATAGTCCCCAAATTATCTACTCATCTTCTCTCCTCCGTGCAAAGCAAACAGCAGAGCCATTCATAGCAGCTATGTCTCTCCCATTCATACTAGATGCAAGATTGATGGAGCAAAACCTTGGTGTTTTATCTGGAAAAACCTATGAAGAAGCTGAAAGCG
>CAYZUR010000500.1:0-1751 GCA_964481535.1 uncultured Spirochaetaceae bacterium
TCATACCCGCCAGCTTTACTAATTGAATAGTCCATAAATTGCGCTATATCGAACCCATACTGGCCACTACGTGCTTGATATGATGCACTTGCAGTAGTTCTGTATCCGTTTGGAAACATCATAAGAAGTTGAGCTAAGAACTCAGTAGAGTTCGGGTGCAATGGATAACCAAGGTTTTCTCCCTTGTTTACATATGCAGCTTCAGAAATTGTTTCATAGATGGAATATTCATCAACATTCTTTTTTATTTCGATTCTTCCATCAGGAGAGACCCACTTAGTAGCACTCCCTGGGAAAGAGACAAGGTCTCCATTTATTGTAATGTTACCAGAAGAATCATATTCAATTACATTCTCTCTATTAGTAGTAGTAGTTTTTTCGACAAGTGTTTCCTCTATTGCTTCTTCAGGGAGGGTAATTGTTGTTGTTTTTTCCATAGTAGGATAATGAGAGTAGAAGAATGGAGAGAGGTGTACCCATTGGAAGGTAAGCATTGAGAAGTTGCCTATAGGGAGGGGGATATCTATACCTCCTTGAAAAGCCATAATATTTCTTGGGGTAGTAAATATCTTTTTGAAGCTGTTCATTTCAGAGGCCGCAATCGCTCCATAGAGTGTTACTTTATTTCCAATTCTTATGTCAAAGTCGAGTCCTGCGAGAATATCATCTATATCGCCTAGTCCGATTTGTTCAAAGAAGTAAATTGAGAGAGGGTTCAAATATCCGAGTTCAAATCTTTTTTTCCATACAACTGCTTCAAAAAGAGAGAGGGTGAAATTATTAGTTACATCAAGTTCCACTCTGTGTGCACTTATGTTGTTATCAAATTTGTAGTATGGTCGGTCTCCTAAAAAATCACTAAAGAATGGTTTTTCATCAATATCTTGAAGTGAGAAAATTCCTAATGAGCCTGTAATTACGCTGTAACGAAGCCAAGGGGTGATATCTATATCTACACTTATTCCATTAAATTCTCTCGCACTTTTTGAGATGATGAGGTTATTAAGTCCTACTCCCCAATCTCTTTGAATAGCTCCCCATCGTAAGGTCACTTTATCATGCAAAAAAGAGGCTGCTACCTCAGGATGCATTGCAAATCCTGTGAAAAATGAATAGTCAGGAATTGAATCGAGTGTATTTCCCCCCTGTGTGAGTTGTAGATAAAAGCCATCAGCCGGAATCGTGAACTCGTTATCAAGGAAAGGCTTATTATTGAGTTGATCAAGACTCAGACCAAAATTCATATTAAAGGAAATTGAATTACCTAGATCCCCTTTAATAAAAGCTACGACTGAGTTTCTTGAATCTATTTCTTTTGTCCCTAGAAGTGCAGTTTGTTGAGTATCGATATTAATCCCTAGGGAAGCTCCTATGGTGGTTTCTTCACTATAAGATCGTAGGTATCCAGTAGAGAAGAGTTCATCAACTCCGCTAGCAGTTGTTCCATAGATGTGAGTGAGTTCATCTATGAGAGATGAGACTTGTAAAAGTTCTCCCTTTGAAAGGTATTCTTTTCTATCGATTATTTCATGTAATAAGCGAATTATTCTTTTAGCGCTGTAAGGTCTCGCTTCTATCTGCTTTTCAATAATTCCTTGTATTTCTGCAATTTCTATGATGGTATATGCAGCATTGTTCAGGGGAACAGATGTGTGAATTGCAGCAAATAATGATGAACTAATAATACTCATTAGTGTAATGAGTATTATTGTTAATGTGATAGTCTTCTTTTTCATATTCCTACTCGTTTT
>CAYZUR010000501.1:0-1722 GCA_964481535.1 uncultured Spirochaetaceae bacterium
TGAGTGGTATTGCACTGGCAACACTTCCTGTCATTGTGGTATTCTTTGCATTCCAAAAACAATTTGTGCAGGGTATGGTGGGCTCTGTTAAGCAATAAGGATAGAAGAATATGGACTACAAACAATCATTAGACCCAACAATATTTGCAGATAACAGATTAGACGCACACTCTCTTTTTTCCTCTCACTGCGGTGTAACAGAACATAGCCTTAATGGACCCTGGCGCCTTCGTTACTTTAACAGCCCCATTGACGCTACAACTGAATTCTTAGAAGTAGACAAGATTGAAGGAATGGACTCTATCATTGTTCCATCTCATCTCCCCCTACAAGGATTTGGAACCGCTCAATACACCAATACAATCTACCCATGGGATGGGTTAAGTGAAATTAGACCACCCTCCATTCCAAAAGAGAACCCAACAGGGTGTTACGCTAAAATTGTTAATATTAGTCATGAAGTACTAGAAAAAGACCTTATCATTCGCTTTGACGGAGTAGATTCAGCATACTACCTCTATGTAAATGGAGTATATGCAGGCTATAAAGAAGACAGCTTTACCCCAGGAGAATTTCTTATTACCCCCCTCCTGCATGAAGGTGAAAACCTCATTAGTGTGATGAACCTCCGTTATAGCACAGGGAGCTGGTTAGAAGACCAAGATTTTTGGCGCCTTCCTGGAATATTTAGATCAGTCTCATTGTTGGTATGCGAAAAAAAGAGAATCACTGACCTCTTTATTAGGCCAACTGTCAA
Organism: uncultured Spirochaetaceae bacterium; assembly: GCA_964481535.1. Classification (GTDB taxonomy): domain Bacteria; phylum Spirochaetota; class Spirochaetia; order Sphaerochaetales; family Sphaerochaetaceae; genus SABI01. Next base: position 758 of record CAYZUR010000501.1, read on the forward strand.
TGAAGACTTCTCACTTGGAAATGTAGATATAGAGGTCACCACATCAATGACAGACAACTATACTACCCACGTTACTATTGGAAACAAAGAGTACACTGGCACCTCATTTTCTATTCCCTCACCACTCCTTTGGAGTGCAGAAGAGCCACATCTTTACAATTACACCGTAGAACTAAGAAAAGAGGGAAAAGTAATAGACCATGTGAGTGGACACTTCGGTTTTAGAAGAATTGAGATAAGAGAAAAAACCATTTTATTAAATGGAAAAAGACTCATCCTTAGGGGTGTGAACAGACACGAAGCAGACCCATATACTGGGCGCACAATTACTACTGAACTCATTGAAAAAGATCTCTTGTTAATGAAACAAAATAACATTAACGCTTTACGAACCTCCCATTACCCCAATCATCCATATGTATATGAACTATGTGACAAACTAGGAATCTATATGATGGATGAAATCAATCTAGAAACCCATGGGACGTGGATGGTCGCTGGAAAGGGGGAGAGAAAACCATATACCATACCAGATGATAAAATTGAGTGGAGAGATGCAGTATTAGATAGAGCTATCTCAATGACAATGAGAGATAAAAATCACCCATCTATCCTCTTCTATTCATGTGGAAATGAGAGCTTTGGAGGATCTGTTATCAACGATGTTGCTACCTACTTTAGATCCCTTAACGATAACAAGTTAGTTCACTACGAAGGATTATTCTTTGACAGACGATACAACAATACAAGTGATGTTGAAAGTAGGATGTATGCAAAAGTTGAAGAAGTGAAAGAGTACCTCGATTCAGGAGACAAACCATTTTTACTTTGTGAATACGCCCATGCTATGGGAAACAGTGTAGGGAATCTTGATGAATATGTAGAATTAGAAGATTACTCAATAAGCTACTGTGGTGGATTCATTTGGGATTTTGTCGATCAAACCCTTATCATTGATGGATTAG
>CAYZUR010000502.1:0-1715 GCA_964481535.1 uncultured Spirochaetaceae bacterium
AGAAGTCTTTACACGGATGAAAGACTAAGCTTCTCCCACGGTGTAAACATCGTGGGATATTTTTTATCTACTTTTAAGGACACTCGGACGGTGTCCTTTTAAATTCCATTTACGGGAAACTTCCTCTAAATCATCATACAATTGGGTAAACTGTGTTACCTCTTCAATACCATGAAAGTAGACACCGAACCCATTAAGAAGTTCGATGATATCTGATAATTCTTCCCCTACGACACATGCATCAGCAATGTGTTGCATGATCTGTTGAACATGATCAGCTTCATCGAGTGAAAATGTACTCAAGAAATCAATCATCGCATGAATTGCAGGACTTGCAGGATCATAGGGGGTTGCAAAGAATAGGCGTAGTTCTCTTGATGTTGGCATATAATAGGAGACATCTTTTACACTCTGTAAAAACTCTTCTACCTCCTCATCATCATCAAAGTAGGTACTGATAATGTTCTCATCCTCATACCACCAAAAAATTTGTGTTGAATTCAGGTGAGAGAGAATATCTCCTATCATCATTGGTGTTAGATCCTCTTTTTCATATTTATTCCAAACGATTGCAGCTTGATCTATATCAAGGACACCATACAAATTAGAGAGCGAAACAGCGTAAGCATCAACTCTTTCATGAAGATGAGCTCTTTCAAAAAGGTCTTTATTTTTTAAGGCACTCAGTGAGGGGGTCAACTCTGTAGGAATCGTAATAAACACTTTTTTATTATGTTTAAACAGGTAGGTAAACCCATAATGGTTGGTATGAGAAATATCCATTAACTCGACACTAGAGGCTTCAATTACTGTTGTTTTCTCATTGGCAAACCGATTAAGGAAATTAAGATTACTTGTTGGAAGGTATTCCAACATAGGGGTAAAAATCTTAATAATATGATCTTTTAATTGAGAAGCAACTTCATTCTTTTTTTTAGACGTGGGAATGATAAGCCCATGCTCTTTTGCCATTTGAAGCAGCACATCTTTTGTAGAAGAGAGCAAGCACTCTTCTAATGTAAATGTTGGGTGTTGCCTCACTGCTGAATTCTCTAATAATTCATTATTTATATCTTTATCAACTCGAAAAGCCTCTTTAAAAAACTCGTTTGTAAAAACTGTAGAATTTAAAGAGGAATCTTTTGGTTGTGTTTGTTCTGTACTATACTCTCTCATACCTTGAATGTAACATAATCGGGTCAACAAGGAAAGTGAGAAGCGAGAGCAATAAGCTCTTTCATCTTAAGTTCACTGTTTGTTACAAAGGTATCATCATCAATAGTTCCAAGAACAGCTTTTTTCTCATCATCATTCCTATAAACACTGTTTCTAAAGGATTGAACATAGTCTTTTGCTCGAGTTTTCCTAATCTGTTTTGCATTCTCATCTGCTATACTGATGAACATCTCAATGAGAAGTGCAGCATCTAATTTTTCTCCACTCTGTATAGTAAAAAGAGTCCTTAAGGTAATAATACTTTTCGTAGCTTTTACGCTCTCGGCCTCCCCCCACCACGAATCATACACAAGATGCACCTCATCCCAACTATTAATACGTTTTTTTTCGATAGCATAAATCATATCTTTTACTAATAACTCACTTACCAGTTGTCCTCCAAGATTCACTACAGGAGATGAGACTGCTTTTTGTAGAAATGAATGTGTTTCTAGGGTAGTTAACACTTTTTCTTCAAATTGAGAAATGCTCATCAGGTC
>CAYZUR010000503.1:0-1710 GCA_964481535.1 uncultured Spirochaetaceae bacterium
GGACTGGCAATGGAAAATAGAACCCGCAACTTTGCACAAATGCAGGGACTGTTTTATAAGGGATCTGTTGATCTTGCATCTCAATCTTTATGAGAAATCTGGCGTTCCTATATCCACTCAGGTGTAGAGAAAACAATAAAAGTGGAAAATAGAGGCTCCTACGATAAGCAATAAGTGCATCATGCTCTCTTTCCTTGGGCTCAACATCATATCCTAAAGCTGAGAGATATCTGATGACGCCGTCAGTCATTGAAATGAATTCTTGCTTTGAAAAATTCTTGCAATCAAAATCGAGATCCTCACTAAACCTATCAATGTGTTTGATGAGTCTTAGATTAGTCCCTCCAATAAATGAAAGTTTTGTGATGTATCGGGAAGTAGAAAGGTATTCCAATATTTGACATTGGATATACTCTTTGAGCATGAGCTTTTGATATTCTGTATTTTCATTCAAAACAGCCGGGAAAAATCTTTTTATTGCATCGACTGTAATCATAGATATACCCCTTTTACGTGGTGAACTCTTTTTTCGAGTATTTTTGATTCAAATTTAGCTAAATATTCATCGAATTTTTCAACATTAAGTTCTTCTTGCATGAAATCAATATCCAATCTCAGGTCTTGCATATCTTTTTTTGAATTGTATTGTGAATTCAGATATAAAAAATCGAGCAGAGCTTTCTCTGGCAATGCAATTAGTGTATTCCAGTTTGTGGAAATAGCCGATTGCTCCATTGAATAGCCAAACATCAATTGTGGTTTTATTGATCGATAGATGTATGTGCCAAATGGATTGTGAAAGGTTTTAGTTTTTCTCGTGGTAGTACTGGTAATTTGAATTACCCCCTCAACAATCATGCCATAGAAGGATAGTGCCGATTCCAAGCTGATGTACGATGGAGCATATATCTTATTGGCAAAGTAAAAAGGGGCATCAACATGTTGCTTTAGAGCTGGAAATGTATAATATCCTTGGCGAAGTCTTATTAGCTTGCCTTCTTTCTCCCATCTGCTAAGATTATTTGAATCAAAATTTTCATTCCATATGTTTGCCTGATGGGTAGAAAAATATCCAAAAGGGGAGAAGAAATCTCTGAATTCAATATAAGAAATATTCTTTTTTAATTCCATAATACATGTATTATACAGTAATATGGAAATAAAACATAGTTTTTATGTACAGATTTTGTGTTTTTATTAACAGGACTCTCTTTAAGTGTATTGCATAGAATTTTTAACAAAATGCAACAAATAGTAAATTCCTGAATCATTAGTGAAAATTATATATCAAGTTTATTCTTGAATAAGTACCCTCTACATGTTTAGGTGAGTTGATTAAAGTCGGAGTGACCCATTACGTATACAGATTGCAGTTCACTGATGAAAACACCTATATATTTGCTTGCTTCTTGCTACAAATGGGAGACTATGTAAAAAGAGATCAAGTAGTTCTTTGCAGAAATCTCGTATGATAAGAGAGGACTCTTTTTGTTGGTAATAAAATCCCTTAATACAATGATTCAATTCTACATATTGCGGGATTCTTTACCGATCATTGTCTTTAATAAGAGAAATCAGGTACCTGCATAGCCTTCATCAAACCACGTTAAAGCGTCAATATCCCATCAACCATACTATTTTGTAGCAATCTCGCATTTCAAATTTTAGATAATGGTATCACTCCAATCTGGACAGTGCTCCTCAATAAAC
>CAYZUR010000504.1:0-1700 GCA_964481535.1 uncultured Spirochaetaceae bacterium
GTTCTTAGATGCATTAGAAGATTTGGTGATTCCCCCCCAGCTCTATTCGCCAAATCTTCTAATGCATCTAAGAACTTACCAGCATGCTCACTGAGGTTCTCTTTACTCGCATTGATATTCAACTTCGCCAAGAGCTTTCTAATTTGAAACTTTTGAGCAGTTGATAATACTATTGTTTCAACTTTAAAATGTGATGGCCCTATCGCTTTTCGTTCAATTTCAGAAACACTCTGAGGCCTACCATGCATATCTTCAACTCTAATATTTGCTGATACAAGAAGAACCATGAGGGCACCATCAATAGCATCTTGTGGCCATCCATAAGGAGAGTCTAGAAATTGACTTCTAATATCGACTCCTTTTTTCCCACTACCTATAAAAGAAAGTATTTCTTTACATACGGGGTTATCAACCACTTCTCCTTGATAACCAATTGAAGTGAGTGCATCAGCAGCTCCCCCTTTTGCCCTATCAAATACCTTAGACCATTTATCATTATCAGCTATTTCAAAGTAGCTATACATTCTCACTAATGAAAGTTTTACAGCTTCTCTAATTACAGACTCAAAAGAAACTGAAGAGATCTCATTCCCCCCTGACTGGAACACTTTAGCACCGCTAAGGACATTATCTAGCAAATTGTTAATGCGATTTTCAGCTTGATCTTTAGTGGTGTTCATCGCTGAATAAGCATCTCTCCCTTCAACTGTAGCAGGAACTCCTCGACGCTCTAAGGTAGCATTAGCAGCCTTGTATTCAGATATTGCAGTATGAAGGTCTTCTGAATGCTTCTTTGGAAGAAATACATGGATAGTAGGAAGGGTATTTCCAGCTTGTCTAGCTTCAAGCAATACAGAATTTTCTGGGCACATCCACCCATCACGAATCCATATGGTAATATGCTTATTCTGTTGAAGTGGCTCTTTTAACCCATAGTGCAAAGTAAAATCTCTTTTTACCTTAGTATTCCCTTGTAACACTTGGATTTTTTTTAATTGATCAGTGGCTTTTTGTTTCAAACGTTCAAATCTTTCATCAGAAATATTAGAGGCATCATTCTCTAGAATTGCCCTTTGACTCGCAAATTCGTCATTCCATGCAGTATTCTCTTCTGTTTGCATATGATACTCGTCACCAATCTTCATTAAAAGGGGACATGCATCGAGTAGAGCAGGTAAAGCAGACCTTAATGGAGCAGACCCTTTTGAGAGGTCAACTACCAATAAATCAGCAATTGTATCAACTGTAGCTTTAAGACCAAGATCATGGTTCCTATCTACTATTTTGTTGATTAAATAGACAACAGCACAGGCACGAGAAGTGAGTATTTCGTCACTAGTGCCTTTCAACCACTGCATGGTGAGTTCGTAATACCTGCGGTTAAGCATCCTATTACTTAAGAGTTTCATTGCAGTATTAAAATAGAGATAATCAGCTGGTATCATATATCCAAGATCCATATGTGCACTTTCTTTTACCACTTTATGAATCATGGCTAGCTGATTTCTTAACTGACCTGAAGTGCCTGTAGGGTCTAATACTCTAAAAGCCTCTTCCCAAAATCGCCTACGAACAGGAAGAATTGGATAATCCTTTGAGAAGTCTTCAATATCGGCTTGTCTGTGCCGTATTTTAGTATCAGCGAGGTGACGAGTAATCTCTCCTAGATTGGTTTGAATGAAGTTGTTAATTGTTGAAAT
>CAYZUR010000505.1:0-1699 GCA_964481535.1 uncultured Spirochaetaceae bacterium
ATTTTCTACAACTTCACTCCAAACGGGAAGAAGACGAAGAAGCGTGTCAGTAAGTTTTCCCTCTTTAGGGGAAAGGAGTATTTTGTTTGAACCAGAAAGGGGGGAGATCCCTCCCCCATAAGGGGCAAGGTATCCTAGTGGATTAAGGGCAAAGATATGCGTGTTATTTGGAGAGAGTAAGAGTATTACTTCCCTCACTCCCACCGAAAGGTGGAGAGTTTCTACCCTTGTACCCACATTGTAACGAAGGGTATGCCACATTCTTCTTCCACTCACCTCTTCCCATCTATGATCTTCCTCTAATATAATATGTACTTCTTTAGAAGAATGGCAGCTTGAAGTGAGTAATATAATAATAATGGTTAAGAAAAGGAGTACCTTGTTCATATCGTAAGTACGTAATGAACAAGGCATTTACTTTATACGATATCCCCTTTATACGTACCAAGAATTCTAAAAGCTGCACAAGAGTGTTGTAGTTCATTCACTGCTGTGTTAAATCGGTCATGATCTATTAATTCAGATTCAACAAAGAAGGAGTATTCCCAAGGCTTACCAGGAATTGGACGAGATTCTAATTTCTTCATATTCATCCCATATTCTGATAACGTTTTTAATACTTCAAAGAGTGACCCTGGGCGGTCATTTACACTAAAGACCATTGCAACTCTATCGGCAGCAATAGAAGAGAGGAACTCAGCTGAATCTTCTTCTCTAGTGAGAACATAAAAACGAGTATAGTTACTACTATTTGTCTCTATCCCTTCTCTCAGGATCTCCATATTATGCCGTCTCGCAGCTCTATCACTTGCTATAGCAGCATTAGAGGGGTCTTTAAGGGCAGCAATGTGGGTAACTGATCCTGCTGTATCAAAGAATGGGACAGCTTCAGCTCCTTGTAATTCTTTTGTAATAAACTGGGCACATTGAGCTATTCCTTGAGGATGAGAATAGACTTTTTTTATGCCGTTAATTGTACTTCCAGGGAGGCCAATAAGAGAGTGCTTTATTCTAATTTGCTTCTCTCCAACTACAACAAGGTCTGGATATCTATTAAGAAGATCGAGAACTTCATTGATTGTTCCACCTAGTGTGTTTTCTACAGGAAGCACCGCGTAGCGGGTAGCTTTTGTATTTACTGCCTCAAACGCATCTTCAAAGTGTTTACATGGGAGAGTGTTTACCTCTTCTCCAAACACTAAAGAAACAGCTTGTTCACTATACGCTCCGCTTTCTCCTTGGAATGCTACTAAGAGATCAGACTCTTTTTTACCCTCTTTTTTCTTACTTACTTCAATCTTTTGCACTCTGGGAATTCGCTCTAAAGACTTATCAACAACAGGACAAAGTGCTTGAATATCTTTCATCAATTTTTCAAATTGACTTGGATAGAGGGATTGAGGTCCATCACTAAAAGCTTTATCTGGATCATTATGTACTTCAACAACAATTCCACTCGCACCAGAGGCGACAATTGCTAAAGACATTGGAATAACCATATCTCTAAGACCTGTAGCATGAGATGGGTCAGCGATAACAGGAAGGTGTGTTAATTTTTGAACAACAGGAATTGCACTGATATCGAGGGTATTACGAGTTGCCTTTTCATAGGTACGAATACCCCGCTCACATAATATAATTTGATCTGTTCCACTTGCCATTAAATACTCACTAGCCATGAGCCACTCTTCAATTGTTG
>CAYZUR010000506.1:0-1697 GCA_964481535.1 uncultured Spirochaetaceae bacterium
ATTGAACCAAGCTACCGCCACTATTAATGCATGCTTTTTCTGTATCCCCTTTGTTGATAGTAAAATCACAAAAGAGGTTATTATCGTTCACAAAAGGACCACCTTTACACGCGAGTCCTTCTTCAATAGTAACAGAATATTCTTGTTGCTCGTAGGTGATCTCTACTTTAGCAAGGAGATCTTCTAAGACTTCTCTGTCGGGCCCGACAAGGAGTCCTATTGTCTCTCCAATGTATCTCACTTCATCTTCGGCAAAACATTTATAGTCAGCTTTGATCATCACAAGCTGATTCTTTCCACCTTCTGGAATATCTTTGTGAGAGATAAAGTGATATCCATCCGCAAGTGGTGGAATTACCATGTTGGTAATTTTTCCTCTAGGGATAGTAGAGCGAACCATTTTTGCATAAACCATATCATCAAATCTATAATCTGCTATATATTTTAATGTGCCAGCAGCTTTTGCTACTGCATCAACTCGTCTCATGGGCTTTCCAATAGGTGTGTGTTGCATAATGCAACCTCCTTATTCAAAGGGGATAACAATCTGCATTGTCATCGCTTCATAAATATATGTTCCTTAGAGCCTATTATTCAATAAAAAACAAACAAAGTGGTGTCATTGTCGACACCACTTTATTATACTCTAGGATGAGAGTTTTTTCTAGTTGTTTGCGTCCAAAGTGTAAGGGAGCATTGCATAGAATGCTGCACAAATTTCTAAGTCATCTACTCTCGTAATTTCATTAGGTGCATGTGCTTGATTCTCATCTCCAGGTCCAAAACCGATAGCAGGAATTTTGTGTCTACCAGTAGTAGCTACACAGTTTGTGCTAAAGGTCCACTTGTCAACGACAGGCTCTTTGTCAAATAATGCTTTATGAGCTTCAACCCCTGCTTCTACAAGGAAATGATCTCTGTCAATTTTCCATGTTGGGAAGTAAAGTTCTTGGTGGTAATCTTTATTAGTCCAACCAAGTTTTTCATAAATAGGCATTTCAACTACGATGTCTTCCATCTTGTCGCCTGTTGCTTTAGAGACATACTCTTTCACTTGGCTGATTGCAAGATCTGCATCTTCACCCCAAGTTAATCGTCTGTCACAATAGAGCATTGCATAGTCTGGAACGGCACATTGGCTAGGGCCTCGTACATCCATTTGAGAAACAGTAATTGTTCCTTTTCCTAAGAAGTTCTCTTCATCTGGAAGCAAGTCTTTGTTAAGTTGTTCAATTGCAAGGGCTGCTCGGCTCGCTTTGTATGCTGCACTAAGGCCTCTTTCAGGAGCACTTCCATGACAACTGATTCCTTTTAAGAATACACGAATTTCCATTCGTCCTCTGTGTCCTCTATAAAGACGACATGAAGTTGGTTCAGTTGAAACAACTAAGTCTGGTTTGAACTTTTCTTCTTCAATAAGGTATTTCCAACACATACCATCACAGTCTTCTTCCATAACAGTAAATGTAAAATAGACACTGTATTTGCCACCGTAGCCGAGTTCTTTAAGAATTCGTCCAGCTGTGATCATAGAAGCAGCTCCACCTTTTTGGTCACTTGTTCCACGTCCAAAGATTTTACCATCTTTAATTTCACCACTGAATGGATCAAAATCCCAGTTATCGAGATTTCCTACTTCAACAGTATCAATATGTGCATCAAAAGCGATCTCTTTTGGTCCATATCCAACCCTTCCA
>CAYZUR010000507.1:0-1697 GCA_964481535.1 uncultured Spirochaetaceae bacterium
ACTTGAAGTCCAAGACAATTCCTTTAGCTACAGTTCGTGTTTTCTTCCAATGATGGGAAAACCTTTTATTCAACATATTTTGGAATACATAGAACGATTGGGGGTAGATGAATGGGAGATTTATCTTTCCACGTATGCCGATGAGATGGAACAATTCATCGGAGATGGTGAGAGATGGGGAGTAAAAATTTCCTATCATCTCCTTAAAGATAAAACAGAGGTAGCTTCACGTTTGAAGCATGATTTTACTAATAAAGATACTGAGCCTTTTCTTTTTTGCAATGAGTCGTATCTTCCTTTCATTACACAAGAAGATCTCACCATTGAGCAAAGCTTTACCACATCTAGAGGAGACGATACTAGATGGCGAGTCTGTACTCTTAGTAATCTTGAAAAAGAATTGCAATCAAAACAGGTTGAGTCGCTCAATGTTGTTTCAGCAAAAGAGTATTTAGAGAGTGTAGATATTGTATTTGCTCGAAAAGGAAAAGGATTAGTCGTATTTGGTAAGGAGCTGAAAATGGGAATTTGGGCAGGCCCTGGTACAAAAATTCCTTCAACTTGTACAGTAGTAGCTCCAGTATATCTTGGCTCTCAAGTCCGAATTGGCAATCAGTCTATCATTGGGCCTAATGTTGAAATTGGCAATGGATGTATTATTGGAGAAAACAGTTTCATCAAAGAGTCTGCAATATTGTCAGGAAGCTTTGTTGGCAACAATCTTGATGTCAATGGCTGTATTGTAAATCAGAACAAAATACTCAATGTCTCCCTACAAGCGGTCTATCGTGCCACAGATGAGATGCTCTTTACTGCAGTTCAAAGCTCTGAGCATGCATTTGATAAAGTAAAGGTCTCTTTTTGGTCACAACTCTTGGCATTTGTATTGCTCATTTTGACTCTTCCACTATTATTAGTTTTATTTATTGTTTCAAGAAATAGAATAAGGCAGAGCGTTGTCTCTATCCCTCAACAGAAATCGCCACTTAGAATAAAAACCCACGTATTAAAAACATTCAAAACTCGCTCACAAACCTCAGGAAACCTATGGAAGCATCTACTTTGGCACCTTATTCCAGGTCTTTACCTGGTGGTTCTTAAACGAGCAAGGTTTTTTGGTATCCCTTATAAAAGTCTGGAAGAATATGAGCATCTTTCACCTGATTGGCAGCAAATCTACTTACACTCCACACCTGGGCTTATAGCAGAAGCAGACATTCTCTATGAAGAGTATCCAGATGATCAGATGCTTTTTGCCTGCGAGATGTATTATCGTGTGATGGATAGTCGCTCGTATAATGCAGCATTGTTAGGTAAATATATCAAGCGCTTGTTTACTAGATAACGCTGTTAGTTGCAATTATGCCATTGGGTGATAAACGAATCAGCTTCTTTTCTCCAATCCTCTTTTTCTGGTGTCGGATTGTCTAGTAGGATGGCTAATTGCCCATAGAGCTTTTCTCTGGAATAGAGGAGCCTGAGTTTTCGTGTTTTAAGATTTTTATATAGATTCCTCACGAGGTTTTTCATTGTGTGCTGATCTGGTTCCCTAATAAAGGAGTCGTGAGCATATTCATTTGCTGTTTTCCAATCTTTGCCAACTCTATTGTTTTCACAATAAAGCATAACCTCTACAAAGAGTTTCGCAATTTCCACTAAATCAGAAAGTTCTGGTTGTTCTCCCTTGAGACTGTCAG
>CAYZUR010000508.1:0-1694 GCA_964481535.1 uncultured Spirochaetaceae bacterium
CTCATGCTCCTATTGCTCGAGCTGCAAGTGTCTATTATGAGGGGCAATTCAATCCTTTAGGTATTATTACTATAGATTTTCTCAGTATGAGTTATATGTTGATCTTTCTCATATTCTGCATTCCAGCGAGCTATGTAATAGATACCTATGGCATTCGTATCGGTGTAATTATTGGTTCACTTCTCATGGGAATAGCGAGCCTTGTTAAAGGTCTTTATGGGGATAACTTCACTATTGTTCTTATATCTCAAATTGTCCTTGCTATAAGTCAACCATTTATCTTAAATGGAGTAACAGCCCTTACAGTAAGATGGTTCCCCTTAAAAGAGAGAGGTCTCGCTGCAGGCCTTGCCTCTCTTGCACAATACATTGGAATTATCATTGTAATGGCAGTTACCCCACTCTTTGTTGTTACAAAGGTTGGAGAAGCTAATTATGGAGATGGGATTAAAAGAATTCTTCTTATCTATGGCATATTTTCATTTATCACAGCGATCCTTGCTATTATTTTCATGAGGGAAAAACCGATTCATCCGGTTGATGATAAAGAGTATGCACCTACGCCCTTTTTCAAACAGCTGCGCCATATACTCTCTCTTAAAGATATGAAGATAACGCTTATCCTTTTCTTTATTGGTCTTGGTGTATTTAATGCTGTTAGTAGCATGGTCGATGCAATTGCCGCGAACTTAGGGGTGCAAGATTCTGATGGGCTCATCGGTGTATTTATGCTTATAGGTGGTGTCATCGGAGCTATTATCATACCGCTTTTAAGCGATAAATATATGAAGCGAAAGTTCTTTTTAGTCCTGTGCATTGGGGGCATGGTTCCTTCTCTTCTTGGTCTTAGTTTTGCTCATATCCTTTTTCCTCTTCACGCCTACATAGTAGCAATTATTTCATCTTTCCTTTTAGGGTTCTTTGTAATGAGTGCAGGGCCCATAGGATTCCAATATGCAGCTGAAGTAAGTGCTCCAGCAGCTGAATCTACAAGCCAAGGACTTCTTTTACTCTCTGGTCAAATAACAGGGCTCATATTTGTTGCCGGAATGAGCTACAAACAAAATGCTTACCTTAATGCCTTCATGGTAGCTTTCTTCGTTTTATCGATTGGTGCATTTTTCTTAGCAATTCATCTTAAAGAGAGCCCCATGATGAAAAAGATCTCCGTAGAGGAAGATAGATTTTAGAGAGAAAGCTACTCATTCTCTAGAAATTGCCAACGATCAAAACCTCTGCATTCGCTTAAGTTTTGTCCCTACCACCATAATAGTGATGATCTTTGATGTTTTTCATGAGTACTGCATCATGAGTCAAAAGGGATGAATCTATCACACCTTCATCTAGCAAAGAGATTCCTCATAAGTATATAAAAATAAAGTTTTTTTCTTATGGCTATCACTATTGAATACATGATTGAGGACTCTCTTTTTCCAACAAGAACCATCTTTGTCTCTTTTCCCATAATAGAGTCTAACTAAATAGGCAAAGACGTATTTCAAATAGCTGATGGAAAGGTTTTCTAATTAATAGAAAATAAAGTTTTCAACCCTCTTCTTTGACACAATAAAACCAACGGTCTCTTATGCTATAGATAAGCCTCTTACCATTAATACCTATAGCAAAGATTACAGGATGTGCAACTTCTCATAAACATAATGAGTATATTTATTTATACCCGAACAGAAAAACAT
>CAYZUR010000509.1:0-1686 GCA_964481535.1 uncultured Spirochaetaceae bacterium
GTTCATATTTAACCTATGGTATTACAAGGAGGAGAAGAACATGTTATTACGTTTTGGCGCTAAAAACTATCTTAGCTTTAAGGAAGGGTTTGAAATATCACTCGAATCAAACCCTAATTACCCTGGTAATGTTCATGAAGGCTCTAATATTAGCAATGTAATATGTATAGTGGGACCAAATGCATCTGGAAAATCCAATGCAATAAAAGCTCTTACTTTTATTTCTGATTTCTGCTGTAATTCTTTTAATAAAAAACCTGATAAACAGATTGGAATTACTCCATTTTTCTTAAACAAAGAAGCAACTTCTTTCTTTGTTGATTTTTTGATAGATAGTACGTATTACTTTTATGAAATACATCTAACAAAAGATGGCATTTTGAGCGAGACTCTTGAGAGGAAAAATACTAGACGAATAACTATGTTTAAAAGAGAGAATAATGAAATAGTATATAAAATTAAAGAGTTAAAAGAACTTGAAAAGATAAAAATGCGTAAAGGTGTTTCAACAATAAGTATGGCCCATCAGTTTGAAATACGTGCATTAGAAAAAATATATGAGTTCTTTTCAAGGATTAAATCAAATATTGACCCCTATTTCAAAGATATTAATTTCGGTGACTATGTAATAGAGTTATTTGATGTAACTAGAAAATATAAAGAATCACAAGAACTTTTTAATTTTGTAGTAGAAAAACTAGCTTCATTCGATACAGGTATAAGCAATATCACGATAGAAGAATTTAAAGATCCTAAAGGAGAAGATTACCTTATACCTTTCTTCATTCATCAAATCGATGGCAAAGAGATGCCTATTTCATTCTATGCAGAATCTAATGGGACAAAATCTTTATACTCTCAATTACTATACTATAAAGAAGCACTCGATACGGGAGGCATCCTCTTGCTTGATGAATTTGATAATAACCTACACCCAGATCTTCTAGAGCCTTTAGTTAACTTATTTTTAGATAAAACAACTAATCTGAAAAATGCTCAACTAATATTTACAACTCATAATACAAAAATCATGGATCGATTAACTAAATACCGAGTTGTCCTAGTAAATAAGAAAGATAATGAAAGTTTCCTTTATCGCCTTGATGAAATACCAGGAAATATCTTAAGAAATGATCGATCAATCGAGAGTGTGTATGCTACAGGTAGAATTGGAGGGAAGCCCAAAATATGAGCACCTATAAGAATTCACGCAAAAAGAGTTTCTTATCACAGTTTCCACTTGATGCTATAACCATAGAGGAGTCGGACTTAAAAAGAAGATGTAAATTTAATTTCTCTTATTTTGATTCTTCTCAAACTGCTGGACAGGATTTACTCTCTTGGGATGAAGATCATTTACAAAAGTTTTGGCAAAAAATCATATATTTTTCAGGCTCAATCATAAATCTTGTGGGATTTTGTTAGCTTTAATTTCAGCTAGATTATCTTCATTTTAATAGATTGCGGTCTTTTGTTCCTCGAATTATGTAAGGAGAGGTTCTCCTTACATTCTGGTGTAGCACTATTTCTCGTATCATGCATATTTTTCATTTCATTATTATCCTTCCTCTCCTAACTATTCCCCCGCTCTTCGTATCGGGTATGCTAAGTGGAGATGGAGTCATATATTAGTTTACCTCGAGTGTTTACGTTAATCTTCCCCTTATTTTAACGACGAGGAGATGG
>CAYZUR010000510.1:0-1681 GCA_964481535.1 uncultured Spirochaetaceae bacterium
TCTTCAACACTCCACCCTAAAATACGGGTGACTGCAGGAGAAACATAAATAATATTGTGTGTATCGAAATTAGAGACCCAAATCATATCTGAGGCATATTCCCCTAAAAGCCGAAATTGTTGTTCACTCTTCTTAAGGGCTGCTTCACTCTTTTTCCGTTCATTAATATCGATTTGGAGCCCCATGTGCCCCACAACTCTCCCCTTGCTATCTTTTAAAGTGGTAATATCTACATAAAGGTGGGTAAAACTTCCATCAATTAATTTGATGCATATTTCACCATTCATGTTTCCGATTAGTATACTTTGTTTGAAGTATTCTCTTCCATTTTCCCCATTCATAGAGAGCATATCGTAGATAGTTTGCCCTATTAAGGCTTCTCGTGTTTTATTGTAGTGACTAGCAAAAGCATCATTAACACTCACTACTCTCTCGTTTTTCATATACATGTCGAGAGATTCAGGGGAATCAGAAAGGGAAGAAATGTCGAAGGGATCATCAAACATCATTTGAAATACACCAGTAATAGTTGAACTCATAAACATGGCATGAGTCTCTATTTGCCTTCTTAATACCCTTTCTTTCTTCTTTATCTGTGAAATATCGATACCAACTGCTAAGATATAATTTCTTGCATGATATGCTTTCCATGAAATTTCTATATAAGAATCATCATTTGCTCGTACTTTATTTACTAGAGTACATGTATATCTATCTTTATCTTCATACCCAAGACACGTTTTAAGGGAATCTATCCCCTCTGGATGAATAAAATCTAATAGTGATTTATTCGTAAGGTACTCTGGAGTATAATCAAATAATGCAAGCCATTCTTGGTTTGCTTTTAATATGAGCCCTTCAAGTGATAAAACGACTATTGGAGTGGGTGTGAGTTCAAAAAGATGTTCATGAAGTTTTAGTTGCCCCACCTGGTGGGTGATATCGATAAAACTAAAAGCTACTTCCTTTTGTCCAATCTGAACCGCCACAATGTGGATATATTTTCCATTGTCATTAATTGGCTGAGTTGTCTCATCACTCGTTTTATATAAGCCAACTCTCCCAATGAAACTAATCCAATCGAATCCAGAAGAAGTAACCCGTGTAGATAATTCACCTGCTCTTTTACCAACTAATTCTTCGTGACTCATGTGAACAAATTCTGTATATGCTTTATTTACATTAACATAAACATAATCGACAGGTTCATTTGCTTCATTTGTGATAACATGAACCTGAGCAATACAATAAGGAGAATTTTCAATTACTTGTGTGGACCAACTATTTATTTTACTCATTACTTATGACATGCAGAGTAACATAAATGTTAGAGTGATGCTATATGTTTAGTTATTACTTCATGCAATAAATTCATTAGTTAGAAGAAGTATACTCTTATCTATAAGGATTTTATTCTTTTCAACGTATTCTATTTTTTTCAAAGAAAGAGGCAAAGCTGCGATAAGAGAGTCAACAGAAACCACACCACTAAAGAATGAGAGGGCTGTAAGCATTACTACTGAACTTGCTGAAGGAAGACTCAGGTCTTGAGCAATGTTGGTTGCATCAATGTAGTGAATATGAACCCCTTCAATTGAAATTTTCTCTTCTATGAGAGAACTGTTTACAATAATAGTTCCTCCCTTTTTTACCATAGGGGCAAAGTGGTGAAGAAGGGAGG
>CAYZUR010000511.1:0-1664 GCA_964481535.1 uncultured Spirochaetaceae bacterium
TTAAAGACAAAAAGAAGATCACCCTCTTTAACACATCCTATGAGTTAGTCTCTTCTAAAGAATTTGTAGCATCTATTTCACCCAACTTTGCCCTTAAGAGTGTAGAAGATGGGTTACTATTTCAAGAATTTTTATATGCAATTGATGAAGAATATTTCAATGAAGGATTCTTTATTGAAGGAAATAGGTGGATCTTCGTTCGTGATGATTTTTTTGATGACATAGAAGCGTGGATAATAGAAACAGATACCAGTGGGAAAATACTCACTATTTCTCATGAATATGGAGCTGATGTCGTGATGAGTGATGAGATGTTTGAAAATTCTGATACAAGTTTCAGGTATGACGAGTTTGATGCAAGTCCAATACCAAAAGATATTTTTACCTATGTAGAATCTATTATGAGTAATGATTTTGTATATGAGATCGAAGCCTCCCCTATTAACAATACATATCTAGAAAATGTGAGTAAAGCAGCATGGTATGATATCACTCTCTCTATTACTGAAGAAGGTGAGTATGGCACCTATACTTCAATACATGATTTGATAGCTATCGAACATAATGGAGAAGTTTCTTTTACTGAAAACAGCAACGAATTTATTGCAACAGATACGTTTTTGATGAGCATGCAGGATGACTTTTTCTTAACTGATGATTCCTCTGCTGAATTATTTGAAATGGCTATAGATCAGATATCTAAATTCGAAAGAAAAGAAAAAGCACGTTTTGAGAGAAATGGAGAATGGATCTTTATCCGTGATGAGTTTTTTGATGATGGAAGAGGATTTATTGTAAAAACTGATGAAATAGGAAAGATCACCCACATAGAATATAGCTGGGAAATTCCTTTAGTGGGAGTAGAAGTCCCAATAGAAGAGGTGTTTGATGAGTCCGAGGTAGATTGGGCATTTACATTGGTGGAACCACTACATAATAATGTAAAACTTACCTATCTCAAAGACGTACCTGTTATTCTCGAGTTCAATGACTGGGCAGCGACTCAGATGGGAGCATGGATTGGGACCTTCCAAGATAGCGAGTGGGTAGGAATGTATGCATCAACAGATATGGAAAGCCCATATTATGATACGATTCCAGGGAGAATCCTAACAGAAGGAGAAAATAATATATCCTACAGATTGTTGCGTCCAGGCAATGATTATGAGAACCCTATCGCGAGAATAGACCTCTCTATCATGCTCGAAATAGAAGAGTTTGACGACTCAGGGGTAATATGGGGCTTTACTATGGTTGAACCAAAGAACAGAGAGATTCATACATTAGAGCCCATAGATATACCTGTCGTCATCGAGTTTAACAAGGTAGCAGCAGATAGAGTAGGGGCCTGGATAGGAATCTTCCAAGATGGCGAATATATAGGACCGTTGGAGGGATCAGAGATAACAATTCCAAGTAAAGTGCTTAGTAACGGAGAGAACACCTTTACCTTCGCCCTCATGCCTCCCGGAACAGAGTATGCCACTCCTATCGAAAGTGTAGATATCAATGTTTGGCTAGGTGAATAACACGACACAAGAGAAACTAATGCATACGATATAGAGATGCTAATTCATCATATTTTGGTGAGTTAGCATTGTTATTAATCAAAAACCATCTTTTGCACAGAGTTGGTAGGAACAGCAAAATAAGCTTTAATTTGA
>CAYZUR010000512.1:0-1663 GCA_964481535.1 uncultured Spirochaetaceae bacterium
GATTTATGTATCTTTGCAGGATTGTGTTATATAATTCTCTCATATTATTATAAAAGAAAGGTGCGTGTATTTCTTTAATTGAGTTGAAGAGGTGAGATATTGTAAACCTCTCTCACTTTTTCAGTGATGGAGAGACGTATTTCAGCTAACTTATTATTAACTTTTTCCATTTCTTTTTTTATAAGGGTCATAGGTTGATTGAGATTATCATTCGCTGCTTGGGTTAACGCTACTTTTAATTCAATTATACGTTGTTCTGCAGATTTATATTCACCTTTTAGGGCATAGATCAATTCTGCAGCGTCCGAAATAATAGACTTCTTATCAGCAAAAAGAGCTGCCATAAATTCTTCTTTAAGTTGATTCATCAACGCACTCACAGGAACAATTGAATTCACTTTATATGCATTTGTTCCAACAAAGACAAAACCATGTTTAAGGTTTCCTTTACGAGCGTTGTTTAGGGCAAGAGAGATGCAGTAGTTTGCCTCTTCAGCTTGGCATCCCGATAGGCATTGCCATGGACAATTAACTTTATGGGTTTTTTCTGTTCTTTCACTGAGGAAGGAGTTAATAAGGGCTCTCCCTGGCATACCAACAGGACTTTTAATAATACCAATATCCTCTTTTTTAGAATTCACTATGGCTTCTTTAAAACGTATATCTGCGTCGCATTCGTCTGTTGCAACAAACCGTGTTCCTAGCTGTACGCCTTGAGCGCCAAGTTTCATCACCTTGTACATATCTTCGCCGCTAAAGATTCCACCTGCTGCAATAACAGGAATTTTACGATTAAATTCTTTTTCATATTGTGTAAGAGTTTCAACAACCTGAGGTACTACAGATTCAAGAGAGAATAATTCATTCTCTAATTCACTTTCTTTAAATCCTAGATGCCCACCTGCTTTCGGCCCTTCAACAACTACAGCATCAGGAACATCATTATATATCTTTTTCCACATAGAAAAGATGAGGGAAGTAGCACGAGCTGAGCTTACAATGGGGACAATTTGAACATCAGCTTCTCTCATTTGGGCGACTGGAAGATTCTTAATAGGAAGGCCAGCTCCAATGAATACTACATCGACACGCTCTTCAATGGCAGTCGTAAGAAGTTCGTTAAAATCTTCTAAAGCGAGCATAATATTTACCCCAATGATGCCAGAGGTCTTTTCTCGTGCTTTACGAATTTCTTTACGAAACCCTCTAATATTAGCAGCTCGACCATCTTTAAAATAATCAGGTTCTATCATGCCAATTCCATTAGCTGCAATGACCCCTACTCCCCCATTTTCAGCTACTGCTGATGCGAGTGAAGAGAGAGAAATTCCCACTCCCATACCACCTTGAACAATTGGTACTTGTGCGGTTTTACTTCTTATTGTGAGTTTAGGTATCTCAAATGAGGGAAATTGTATTTTTAGGGATTTTACGAGAGTTTGAAACTTATTATATGTCCATTCTTTCACTTTTCTATCCTTTTGTCTATTTTGACAATATTATTAATAAGTGTAATTATAAAACAAAATACGTATATAGTACACATCAAAGGTGAGTAATTGACATTATTTAGCATATAAATTTTGATAATCTATTATCTTAAAATGAGTTATAAACAGACAAGATAAAATTAAAATATTTTTTTATTTAGAATGATGCAGCG
>CAYZUR010000513.1:0-1654 GCA_964481535.1 uncultured Spirochaetaceae bacterium
GGCCATGTTCCTTAATGATATAGAATTTGTTGCTTGAAGCCATCTTTTCATACTGGCTTTCACCTTTTTGTGATTTCCTTACCTTAATGAAAATGAATTCTAAACCAATATTTGTTGCCCTCTCGACAGCATCGATGAGCTCTTGTAGACGCCTTGCTGCATCTTCTTCATCAATAGTAGAAGGGGGAGCGTATTCCGTTAAGTGAACGTATTTGCCTTCATAGAGATCTATGGCAGCAGAATATTCTGGCATATCAGCATCATAGATGCGATAACAACTCACCCCTTCTTTTTCCATGAGCGGAGTAATCTTTGCTATATTCTTAATCAGTCTATTGTACGCCATTTGTGCTCCGTCACTTAAAGGAGCAGCAAGCCGTTCTGCTTTTTTCTTTATAGCTCGCTCGATAAGTTCATTTCTCTCTTCTTCAGTGAACACATAATAGTGAGCTAGTTGAGCTTCGATTGGTCCATTAAAGAGAGAATTTGTTCTATTTGGTTTCATATCGACAAAACTGAGAAGTTCTTTGTTTCCACAAAGGAGACTTACATTCCATCCAAGAAAGAGGGTATTACAGGTTGTTCCAATCATTCTATAGAGTTCTTCAATACTCTCATCATTATGTAATCTCACTCCGTAAGGAGGATCTGTAACAATTGTGTGTTGCCCTTCCATCACATCTTCTTTTGTTGTTAGAGCAAAATCTTTTCTTTCAAAGGTAATAAGATGGTCTACTTTTGCCATCTTTGCATTACTTTTAGCACTTTCGATAGCTCTAGAACTAATATCCCAAGCATAGAAAAGATCTGTAGGAGGAGTTGTTTCCTCCATTATTAAATATGTTTCTTCTAATACTCGTTCAAATAAATCTTCATCATGAAATGGGAGCTTAAAAAAAGCAAAGTTTTGATAGTGAATTAATCCAGGAGCAATATTGGCTACCATCATGGCAGCTTCTATTACAATAGTTCCAGAGCCACAAAAGGGGTCAACTAGTTTTGTTGGATTCCCTTCTGTATATGTTTTATACCAATCACTTCTCATGAGAACAGCTGAGGCAAGATTTTCTTTCATCATTGCCTTCACATCTTCACTTCTATATCCCCTCTTATGCATACTTCTACCTGAGAAGTCTACATACCACTTTACAACGTCTCGGTCGATATGAAGGTGAAATGTAATATCAGGGGATTCTGGATCAACTACAGGGCGCTCATCATTGAAGTGTTCTTTTATTCTATCAACGATTGCATCCTTTAATTTAAGAGCTCCAAAGTGGGTATTGTTAAGCCAATTACAATGCATTGCTGTAATAGTGACTGAAAAAGTTTTTTCAGGGTTTACATACTCTTCCCAGGGGATTTGTACTGAGGCATCATATAGATCATCTGCACTATAAATTTCATCATCTTGAGCAAGTCCTACAAGGAGTCTACTCGCAATTCTTGAGTTCAGACAAAAACGGTATCCTGTTTCAATATCGCCACTGAATTCGACTCCACCATTGACTAGATGAATCTCTTGTGCTTTACACAGTTCAGCTTCTTTTGCTACTAAATCGTTTTGGTTAGCAGCTGATGCTGCAAAATAAATCATATTTGCTCCTTATCGCAATAGTGTGTCTAGTTCTTCTTTTTCAAACGGGTAGACAGA
>CAYZUR010000514.1:0-1651 GCA_964481535.1 uncultured Spirochaetaceae bacterium
GACACCAGCTGTTTCGTGTGAGTGGAATACGATGTTCATATCTTTCCCGAGAAGCTTTCTTGCTCTTTTAATGGTTTCATATACTACTTTAGGGGTAGATGTACCTGAAGCATCTTTAAAACAGACTGAATCATAAGGGATATCAGCATCAAGGATACTTTTTAATGTTTTTTCATAAAAGTCTGGGTCGTGAGCACCACTTGCACCTGGTGGAAGAGCCATCATCGTAACACACACTTCGTGTCGAAGGCCTGCTTCATGAATAGACCGGCCACTATCAATAAGATTATTTACATCATTTAATGCATCAAAGTTACGAATAGTAGAAATACCATGTTTTTTAAAGAGTTTTGCATGCAGGTCAATGATATCTCTTGGTTGAGAATCAAGTCCTACAACGTTTATCCCTCTTGCGAGAGTTTGTAGGTCTGCATCTGGTCCTGCTACTTTTCTAAATTCATCCATCATTGCAAATGCATCTTCGTTTGTATAGAAATAGAGGGATTGAAATCTCGCTCCACCACCAGCTTCAAAATGGTTGATTCCTGCTTCTTTTGCGGCTGCAACTGCTGGCATAAAATCTTTTGTAAAGACTCTTGCTCCGTATACAGACTGAAACCCGTCGCGGAAAGCTGTACACATAAAATTAACTTTTTTCATCATGACTCCTTGATTATTCTTAACTAACGCTTTGATCTAGCGATGGCAGCAGTTATTGCAGCTGCAATTTCACCACTTTGTGCTTCATTTCCTGATAATGCAGGAGAAGCCATTCGCTTTTGAGGGGCTGTAGAAACTTTTTGGGGAAAGTATCTATTGACAGTATAGGAAAGTAATTTTGTGGTAAACACCAACAGTGTTAAGAATAGAAAGACAACTCCCATTCCTAATACAAGAAGTATTAACCCATTGTTGAGCTGCTCTAACAGCAGTTCTCTTGGTAATTGGTTTAGCATAAATAATGCTCCTTACAATATTGTGTTATTTGTGAATTTTTATCAAAAAACACTCAAGCCACTATACCGTGAAAATAAACCCATTTCAAGGTATTCATTATATAATCTTTGTAGCTAAAAGGTGCGAATAGTTCATTTTACATCAAAATTCATATAATTAATCTCTGATATTACAAAAAGAGTGATATAAATATAAAAATCTTCATCTTGAATAAAAGAGTTCCTTTGCATACCTTATAAATTATGAACACCAAAAACACGAACAATCTAACACCTACACACAAAATTCTATTGGTATCAAAGACCCATATAGAATCATTAGATCATCTTTTTTCTTCTTTAGAGAAAGAGGGGATAGCTTCAAGTGTTATTACGACAAATGATCTAGGTAAACCCATTGATTCTTTTAAGAGCAACTTTCTTTTTATACATACGATGAAATGTGATGACGATCTCTTTGTGACTGCAATGAATCGTATTCCAGAGCTAAGCGGAGTTTTGTTTTGTTTTGGTGCATCTATGAGTCGACTCGATATCTTGCGCTCTGTTGCCATCGCTCGCCGACACTATGTTGCAATCATAGGGGCTATATTTTTAATAGAATCAGAAGATGATGATAAATTTGGTGTTGATATGTGTCGACGTAGTGGAATCCCATATCTTTTTTCAGCGATAAAAAAGAAAGATAATGGGTA
>CAYZUR010000515.1:0-1645 GCA_964481535.1 uncultured Spirochaetaceae bacterium
ATGCCTTTAATTCCTCGTATTTTATAGAGTGTATCACAAAGGGCTTTCTCTTTTATTGCAAGAAGAATAGAGTACCCTCTTATGATTCCAGGTTCTAGTGCTAGAGAAAGTAATGCATCTATAGGATAGTGAAAACTATAGTATCCTAAGGGGCTAGTAGCTTGTAAATCCTAATTCTTTAATTCAATCACAGGATAGAGGGACTTTAGTTTTACTTTCGCCTCATCAGTAGTGAATGCATATTCTTGTTACATGCGGACACTCGCTAGCATCGCGACTCCCCTCTTACACTACTAAGTGAGAGGGAAATTATGAGGGGCATAGATAATATGAGAATTTTAGAAGTGTTAATGAGGCATAAGAACAAGTGAGAAAAATGAGTTGCTCATTACATATCTTATTCTGCTGTGAGATTTTCTTTTGTTATTGCTATAAAGAACTCTTTACTCCAGATATCTAGTACCTTAGGGTTTGTGATAAATGGTACTACATCCTGTTTTATTGTATCGTAGTCTATCATTTCAAAACGAGTGTAGAGAAGTTCTTTGACTAAATATACGTTCAATGTATTACCTCTTTCCCAATGACCCGTTTGAATCATCCTTTCTTCTAAATGCGTAATATTGAAGGATGTTTTCTCACTTAAATACCATACAAAGATACTTCTTGATTCTCTTATCAATTAATCTTGGTAGATACGTTTTTTTACCATTAGAAATAATCTTCTTACTTGTATAATATATCACCCCAATGGGTTAGACATTCTTAACCCAATGGATTTTATTTATTGAGCAAAAGCTCTCCCTGCTTCATATGCTCTAGAGAGATCTTCAGTGTTATGAGAGACAGAGTTAGCTTTAAAATGTCCTGTGAAATAGAGGGTATCAACGATTTCATATCCAACTACCCTAATGGCATCTGCCATGAGGGGAACGTTGTATTGCATCTCTTTTTCTGATAATTGTTCACACACTCCAAATATGAGAGCTCTCTTTCCCCTATTAGCAAGTCTAGAAGAGTAAGGGCCAGGACGTGGATTAGTAAAATCAAAGTATGGATATAATCTGTCAATAAAACATTTCATCCAAGGTGTCATCGTGTAGTTATATGTGGGAGAGCCAAGGATTATTCCATCAGAAAGTTCTATTAATGGATAAAGAGTGTGCATGTCATCATTGAATTTAGTGCAGGTTTTATCTTTTCTACATCGCTCGCATCCAACACATCCCATTATGTGAAGAGAGGGAAGATGAATGTATTGTACAACAGAGCCAGCAAATTGAGCGCCTTTAAGCATCTCTTTCATAATTGTAGAGGTATTTCCATTATCCCGAGGGCTTGCGCTAAAACCAATGATTTTCACGATAGTACTCCTTTAGAGATTCTCTTTATTTCCCTTGTACCGTTCAATGTAAATCGAAATAGACTACAGTTCATATACGTTATCCAACATTAATGAGTTTTCACGGCAGCTAATCTTTATTCTCTGTATACATTAGGTGCCTATGAGAAACGAGTGTGAATGTACCATAGGTTCTATACTACTACATATTTCTGGCCATGACTATTTGGCTTTTCTGAAATAGTCAATTGTAACTTTCCTGATTCGAGTAGTGGCTTGAGAAAATTTGCTGAAAAATGTCTC
>CAYZUR010000516.1:0-1634 GCA_964481535.1 uncultured Spirochaetaceae bacterium
CAACTCGTGTAAACTCTTTATCGTCAGATATAATGTGTTTCATTTTATTACTGATTTCATCGAGATCTTCTTGGTGTAATCCTCTAGGAAGATCGAAGTCATAATAAAATCCATTTTCGATAGCAGGACCAATAGCAATTTGAGCATCTGGGAACATCTCAAGAACTGCTTCAGCCATTACGTGCGAAAACGAATGCCGTATTTTGTGTAATTTCTCATCTAGTGGCTTTTTCACTGCCATATTGTTACTCCTTTATAAAAAAACCCTCATCTTCCCATCCTCCATCACCACAAAAATATGGCGTTGGTAAGGACGAGAACATGAAGGTTCATGTTTCCGCGGTTCCACCTTACTTCCTAAAGAATTATCTTTAGGCACTCATTTATCCTCTTAACGTGAGGAGATTCGGTAAAATTACTCGCTTTATTTAGCATTCACTTTACAGCTCCAGAGGGGTGTTCATTGTGCTTATATCAGATGTCTTTCACCCAAGATAGTGTTTACTAGCAAGGACATCCTCTCTTATGATACTCACTCTCAATTACTCGTCTCTTTCATCGCTACTATATCTATAGTGTGAACTTCTTTAGATAATGTCAAGATAATCTTGGCTTTCTATAAAGAGAGTGGTAATAATTTCGCTCATCTTTTCTAATGTGTTTACTAATTGTTCGGTGAAATGATTTTTATGTGGGCTATCTATATCGAGCACAGCAACAACCCTTCCACCTACAATGATGGGGAACACTGCTTCGCTTTGACTTTTCGAGTCACACGCAATATGGGTAGGAAAGAGGTGAACATCATCAACAATAACGAAACGCTTCTCGTGGGCGGCTTTTTGACAGACTCCGTTCCCTTTAGAAAGAATCATACAGGCAACTTCCCCTTGAAAAGGGCCGAGGATTAGCGATTCTTCTTTTTCTCGGTAATAAAACCCCACCCAATTAATATCTTTTAATGTGTGGTAGAGATAGGCACTAATATTTGCAAGAATCCCATTAAGATGAATAAAAGAGGGTACTTCTTCATCACAAAAACTTCTTAAAATTGAAAGAAATTCTTCTTCAGTTTGCTTCTTTTGCACTATCATCACATCCATTTTCATCCATCTTTCTTCTACATTTTGCCGATAACACCGCAAAACTTGTTGCAAGGTCTGTTCGTTCAATCACAATATGAGGAGGAAGTTTTAAATCTTTGGGTGCAAAATTCCATATAGCTTTAATTCCAGCATCGACTAACAGATCTGCAACTTCTTGAGCAGATTCAGATGGGACTGTAATAACAGCAATATGTATAGAATGCTTTTTAATATATTCTTCAAGGCCTGTCATTGGCAGGACAAATGTTCTTCCTATAGGAAGACCCACTTTATTTTGATCTTTTTCAAATGATGCAACAATTCTTAATCCATACGTTGCAAACCCATCATATCGAGAAAGAGCAACTCCAAGATGTCCAGCTCCTATAATAATAGCATCTGTGAGATCATCCCATCCAAGATTTTTTGTGATAGCTGTAATAAGAGCATCTATTTCAAACCCTACTTTAGGCTTTCCTTCAACCCCTGTCCCTGCCATATCTTTTCTTACTTGTATAGCAGTGAGTTCCAAATCTGCAGCCAATTTTG
>CAYZUR010000517.1:0-1631 GCA_964481535.1 uncultured Spirochaetaceae bacterium
ATGGATCCGCTCTAGATGGCGAACGAAGGAAAGCTGCTGATATTCGTTGCAGCACAACAGGAACAAGAAAGGTTAGTTCTTCATCGTTTTGAATTAAGATTCATTTGTTGTTTGGAGTGTCATATTGGAGTTGTTTACGTATTCATCGTCAGGGAGGGCCGTTTCTTACCTTATTTCTTAAAATTCACACTTTCACATTCGTATAATATGGTTATAATGGAACAGAGTGCTGTATTATTAAACACTATAAAGTTACAGACTAGTTCTTACCAGAGAAAATCTTCTCTTGGTTTGCTATTACTGTATGCGATTATATATTTACGAAGGATAGGTAATGACTGAAGAACATAAGAAGAGTCTTGAAAAACTCGGGTTTCGCCTTAACCGTAGTGGGGGCCACTCTGCACGGACAATTATGATTAGTGAACTGGAACTCTTATTCTCATACGTTGAGGATGTTGATGCTCCAAAGCAAGCCTATGTAGATGCTATTGTTTCTGATAATTGTCTTGGTAAACGTTCAAAGAACAGTCAAGTTATCACATCTCAGATTATAACAACTATGTATGGGTTTGAGCCTGCTATCCCATTATTTCGACTACTTAGGTTTTTCTTTAACAAAGAGGCAGAAGGGCATGCTTTAACAGCTGCCCTTTGTGCATATGCAAGAGACCCAATATTCAGGATGTCCGTCCCTTATATTTTAGAAGCTGAAAAGGGAACTGTTATTAGTCGAAGTGTTTTAGAAGAGTTTATCGAGAAGCAGGAGCCAGGTCGTTACAGTGAGACTACTCGTGCATCTGTCGCAAAGAACATCAACTCTTCTTGGACTCAAACAGGTCATTTTGTTGGTAGAATTACTAAAAATCGAGTTGAAGCTACACCCACAGTAGCAAATGCAGCATATGCCATTATCATTGCTATTATGCTAGGACACCGTGGAAGAGCTCTCTTTGATTCAGAGCCTGTGAGGATGCTTGATTGCTCTATTGGAAGAGCGATGGAACTTGCTCAATTAGCTCATCAAAAGGGTTGGATTGTATTTAAACGTATTGGTGACATTATAGAGGTTCAAATACCTACTCAATTTTCTATTCCTTCAACAGGAGGCCTCCAGTGAGTAAAGTTCGTAATCTAGTAAAGGCATACGGAGAGTTTATCTCTTTACCCTGGCAAGAAGAAATGGCTGCCTCGCAAAGAGTCATCATGTGTGTCTACGATGAACAAGATGAACTTAAGCTCAGAGCTATCAAAGAAGAATTCAGCATAGTCACCACCCATGCCCAACATGAATGGCTTGAGTATGATCTTACCAATCTTTTTCCAAGATGGATGTTGACCAATCCTAATGCGGAGAAATGTTTTTTAAAGCCTAATCTGTTTCCTTCTATTATTCATACCTTTAAAAAATTTATAGTAGATGATTTTAAAGAGTTTCTAGAGTCCCATTCCCCAGGAAGAAACCATGTCGTTGCTTTAACGGGGATTGGTTCTTTATTTGGGTTTTTAAAAGTAAAGAATTTACTTGATGATATTTCGAAATTAGTACCTGGTAGGCTGATAGTGTTTTTCCCTGGTTCGTATGAGAATAATAACTATCGTTTACTTGATGCCTATGATGGATGGAATTA
>CAYZUR010000518.1:0-1628 GCA_964481535.1 uncultured Spirochaetaceae bacterium
GGTTGAATTGACTAATGTTGCTATGCGATTAATGAATCCAAAAACACATGCTGAAGCTGTCAAGTTTATTCATGAGATGAGTCCCTACATGCTTAAGAGATCTATCTCAATCGAAGTAGAGAAATATAATGCTTCTGATTTTGATTCATTTGTAGGAAGAAAGATTCAAAAGTTCAATGAAAATATTGGGATGAAAGGAATCCAGATGATGGACCAAGCTGCAGTCAATACATTGTGGCTCGCTGCGTACGATACGTATATAAGACGTAATCCTAATAATCTAAGTGGAGAAGCTTTAAAGAAAGAAGCAGCATTCAGATCTACACAATTAATAAGTGAAACTCAACCAACTTCGATAGCAAATGACCTTTCCTCATTACAACGAAAAAAAAGTCCTTTTGTACGTTCTGCGTTACTTTTCACGAACCAACTTTTTCAATATGTGAATATGGCTTGGTATGACCTTCCAACAAGTGCTAAAGCTTATATTGCTACTAAAGATCTTCAGCATTTAAGGAAGGCATTCGGGATTATTCTCAACATGGCCATCTCAGGTGGAATGATTATGCTCGTTTCTGGTGTGGCCTTTAGAAAAGATGATGAAGATGACGATGATTATTGGAAGAGAATTCGCCATGAGATAATGAAAATGACTGCAAGCTACTCACTTCCTGTTATAGGAGGAGACGTAGGGCAGGGAATATCTGGTTGGTCTTATGGTGGAGGATTGGTAGACCTTCCTTCTTCCTTCGGGCGAATGCTTGGAGCTGATTGGACAGACTTGGACAATGTTTCAGATAGAGCTTGGGATCTCTTGGATGGAGCTGGTTCTATAGGTGGCTTACCAACAGCATTCATTAACAGAGTTATAAAGAGTGTTAAAAATAGTAACCCATTTGAGATGTTTGGCTCATCTTATGGGGACTTATGGGAGAAATGGCATGAGTAATCAATTTAACCAAGCTGGGCAGTCATTAATAATAGATGAAGTAATCGAACTCAAAGGATCTACAAAGAATTCTGTTTCTACTTTTAAACAACAGCTAGATGCTCAGTTGTTTAAGCGTGACACTTCTTTGATACAGGATCAACTCTCTTTGATTGGAGCAGATAGTTATATTTCTCCATCAGAGAAGATTTCTTTGAAAAAAGAGTACAACATTATCGTTTCAAACCACGCAGTTATTGTTTCAAAAGCAGAAGAGTATGGGATAACAGAACAGACTCTATACAGTGAGTACCTCACAGCTTTTAATGATCTGAAAGACTATTTATTAATTCTCTTTGCTTCGATGGGAACAGGGACAAACATTACTTCTCATGATGAAATGATAGGCTTATTCGAGGATTATTATAATAAGAGTTCTTTATTAGAGGAGCAGTTCTTTAGGTTCACGACAGGACTCCTTGGAGGGCTTGATAATCGTATTAAATTTGAAGTTACCATCTCCAGTACAAAAGGGGTAACGGTGCCAATTGACAACACTCCTTCAACTCTTTCCGTTATGCTTTTGCGTGAAGGGGAGAATGTAACAGATGACTACACAGCAGATTGCTTTACATGGGAGCGAGTCTCAGAAGATAGGGTGGCTGATTCCCTTTGGCGTGATGGTGTGGTTTCAGGAAAG
>CAYZUR010000519.1:0-1624 GCA_964481535.1 uncultured Spirochaetaceae bacterium
GAAGAAACCTTTGCATCCTACACAACGCCACGAAATATGCTTTTTAGCCTTGTTGATCCATCAACTATTCTTGGAACTATTACCCCAGATGCGAGTGAAGCAACAGGAATCCCAGTTAATCTGCCAGTTGTATCAAGTGCGAATGATAAAGCTGTTGAAGGTCTAGGAGCGGGACTTAAAGATGATGGAACTGTACTTGTCTCACTTGGAACCTATATTACAAGTATGATGGTGGGAGATAAGTATAAAAGTGATACTCATTACTATTGGACAAATCCTGGAGCTACAAAAGGTGAATTCTTATATGAAAGTAATGGAATAAGACGCGGCATGTCGACTGTCTCTTGGATAAAAGATTTACTTGGAAGTGACATACTCATAAAAGCAAAGGAACAAGATATTACCCCTGAAGCCTACCTCAACGAGATAGCAAAGAGTGTGAATGTGGGTTCAGATGGACTTTATACAATTCTTCATTGGCTTGCCCAACCACACCAACCACATCAAAGGGGCATCATGATAGGATTCAATGGTGTTCATAAGGGGCCTCATATGTTTAGGTCAATTCTCGAAGGGATTGCAATGACAATGAAGTCAAACGTACTTTCAATGTGTGAAGAGAGGGGAATTACTCTTAAGCAAATTATTGTTAGTGGGGGAGGTTCTAAGGGAGATTTATTTATGCAAATCTTCGCTGATGTGTTAGGAGTGAGGGCCGTGAGAAATGCTGTGAGTGGATCTGCGAGTATTGGCTCTGCAATGTGTGTTTCAATAGCACTCTCTATCTACAAAGATCGAGATGAAGCAATTGCACATATGGTGCACACGAAAGATATATTTACCCCAATTAATGAAAATGTAGCCTTATATAAAGAACTAGAGGAGAATGTCTATCGACATATTGCCCATAGTGTAGATGGACTATTGAAAGAATCTCATAATATTCTCAATAAATAATAGCGAGGGTGTTTCCCACTATCAAAATGAATATAAAGTTTTTTATCGCTCTGCTTTATATTCATTTTTTATAGGGACAAAAAAAACCAGATATATTGCATCTGGCCTTTTTAACATGTGAGTTGAGGTCTATTCGACGTTTTTCTCGTCTTGAATTTCCTTTCTTCTCTCTTTCGCAAGTTTACCAAGTTCTCCAAGAGCTTTTCTAGCTCGTGCAGCTGATGCCTTGATACCTTTTTCGGTAAATTTCTGATTCTCTGCTATGTATGCTTCGAATTGAGCTACTATTTGCTCGTGTACACTCATGTGCTAGCCTCCTCGTAGTCTTTTAATTTATATTATCATAATTTCATCATAAGACAAGGAATTTAGATAAAAAAAGAGTAGAAATATGCAAATAAAGACTAATTTAGCCGTTTTCTCATAATATAGCCCTCTTTTATGTGAGAAGTTGTCTCCAAATAAACCTTTTGGTGATGGTTTGCTACTTCCATAGCATCCCCATTTTCATCAAATAGGGTAAATGAGCTATCTGTAATGAACAATACTTCAGGTCCAATGAACTCAATTTCATCCCCTAGAGAGAGTTTATTCTTTAAGTCTAGTTCAAAACGATTGTTTTCTCCCTGTTTTTCAACTGTACCAATAAGGAGGTATTCTCTAAGGT
>CAYZUR010000520.1:0-1623 GCA_964481535.1 uncultured Spirochaetaceae bacterium
CTTCACTAATTCATCATCTTTGTTTGAAAGGACTCCAAGAGTAAGATTCTTATCTACACACCTTTGTAAAAATGGGGTAGTTCCTTCATACTCACTAGCAAATTGAGCTGGGTATTGAGAGTAGGTATCAAAAAGGATTTTCTCCATTTCATCAAGTTCATATTCACTCACCGTTTTCTCTTGTAGTTGAACAGCTTTTAGCAGGGCATTTCTCAATCCCCTACCAACACAGATTTTTCCCTCTTCATCGCTTATTGCTTTAAAATTGTATGTAGTTAATGCACTATTCATTGCATAGGTAATATCACCTATAGTATTAGCAATTGTTCCATCTAAATCAAAAAGTATTGCTTTAATAGTAGTTGTTGATTTCATATGATTTATTATACAGCCCTATTGCCTTATATGCTAGTCACATGTAGTATCTTACATCATGTACAAATGGACTATACGAGCAGCCTATATAGGCAATCTAGTGGGAGCGTTGGTAACAAACCTTTCTCCACTATTATTTGTGATTTTTATGAACTCTTTTAATTTATCGTACGAACAAATTGGGCGATTAGTACTTATTAACTTCTTCACTCAAATTGTCTCTGACATCGTTCACAGTAAATTAGTTGATAAATATGGGGTGAGGCCTTTTATAACACTTGGCCATTTCCTTGTTTCAATTGGGTTAATTGTATTAGCACTTACCCCAATTATTCTCCCAAACAATCCTTATCTCACGATTATTATTGCAACTATCATCTTTAGTTACGGGGGGGGACTTCTTGAACTTCTCCTTTCTGCTATTGTAGGGGCAATTCCTGGAGATGAGAAAGCAAAGGCAATGAGCTTACTCCACTCTTTTTATGCGTGGGGTTTTATTGCTGTAATTGTAGTAACAACTCTTTTACTCACAATTCTAGGTTCTTCTCGCTGGCCCCTTATTCCCCTGTTCTGGGCAATTGTTCCTTTAGCTAATGGGATTCTTTTTCTCATTGTCCCTTTAGCTCCCATGGTACATCATGAGAAGAGAATTAAAAGCAGACATCTTTTAGCTTCCCCATTTTTCTTACTCATATTGATGGGTATATTGGTTGGCGGAGCGAGTGAAGTGATTATTAGCCAATGGACTTCAACCTTTGCTGAGACGTCTCTTGGACTCTCAAAGGCTACAGGAGATTTAGTTGGGGTTCTCTTGTTTGCATTTTTCTTAGGACTTGGAAGACTTATTTTTGGTAAGTGGGGAAAAGATGAACAGGTGTGGACTTTTATGTTCTCTGGTACAATATTAGCAATTGTCTGTTACTTAATTGCAGGTCTCTCCCCTTGGCCAGTTCTTTCTCTTATTGCATGTATCATTAGTGGACTCGGAGTTTCTCTTTTATGGCCAGGCTCTATTGTTCTCGCTCATGCAAGGTTCCCTCATGCATCAGCTGCCCTTTTTGCCCTCTTAGCAGCTTCTGGTGATACTGGTGCTGCAATAGGTCCTTACAGTGTGGGAGTTGTTACTGATATAAGTGTGAAATTAGGAAGTGCTGCTCCTCTACAGATAGGCATTTTAAGTGCAACTATCTTTCCTGTCTTGATGCTTCTTGTCCTTATATTAGTCAAAAAGAGTCAAACAGCACACCT
>CAYZUR010000521.1:0-1623 GCA_964481535.1 uncultured Spirochaetaceae bacterium
CACAATACTATTCTTCCAATTTAACTCGTATTGAAGAGAATTTGATTAAGTTATATCCACACCGAGAAAAATTCTTGCGCAAAGGGTTTTCAGCCCACAAAACAGGTGATTTTATTGTTTCCATACCACTGCTCCTCATGTTTACAGATGGGATAACTTTTGAGAAAGTTGACACATCTATTTATGGGTCAAATAAAAATTCTTTGAGGATTAATAAATCTTATTTAGATGCACTTGAAATCAATGAACTTCAAAGGGCAACTTTATCAGCTATATCGAATTTCACGGCAATCAATCAAAAAGAAACTAGTGGCCAAGAAGCTGAAATCAATCGAAATGTTATCTTGCACGGGAAAAATCTTACATATGGTACGGAAATCAATAGTTTGAAAATCATCTCTTTTGCAAACTATGTGGCAGGTATTTTTAATGGATGGCCATCAGAAAAATATGAGAAAATTAAAGTGCAAGTTATTGAAAAATAATGAAATTAAGACGGTCTATTTTCCAAAACCATTTTTGGTAAAATGATCTCTACCCTACTTTATTTATTGCTTACCATTCAGCTCATTGCCACATACAACTTCTCAGGAGCATCTTCAAAATACTTAAGCAACACTGGACAGAGCCAGTTATCCATAGCCAGTTCTTTTGAGTAGTATTTATTCCATCCACCTTCTTCTCTAGAAGCTTGCCACAGCAATGTATGGTGGCCCTCAGGGAATGGTCTGTCAGAAAAGGTGATAGTTAATGAATCCCCAGATAAACCAGATCTGGCTTGAAGCTCTGTAATCAATTCACTAGATCCTTCAACAAATGGTTCTTTTGTTATGCCTTTTTTTGAGTCATCGAAAAGCCAAGTGTCTTTGTTTTTGTAAAGATTAAGAGTTTGTTTCATGAGAACTCCGTGTTGTGTTAATTATTTTTATAGGTGGATTTATCACTTAAGAACACCTATAATAAAAAAGATACTAAATTATAAAGGCTCTGAGTAGGTACTACACATAGGAGAGCAAAGAACTCTAGTTAAGAAGCATACTATATTTAGCTGACGGAGAAGTTTTTAAGATATAGCTACTATTATTAAGGTCTCTTTATTTAGATTTAGGTGTAACCATTGTAGATACGCATGAGAAAGATAAGACTCTGGAGGATAAACGATGAAGAAAAAAAGTATTATTATGGGACCTTTGCTTGCAATATTATTGTTACTACTAACAACCGGGTGTGATTTCACAGATACAACGGCAGTGGTTTTTCAAAGTGCCGAACAGCTAGGTGGAACATCAGGTACAGCAGACTCAACAGGTTTGACATTGAGCTTTGATGTAGACCCTACTACTGCATTGACGGCAGCAAACATTACGGTAACGGGAGCTACAAAGGGAGCTTTAACAGGGACTGGTAAAACAAGAACTCTTTCTATTTCCGACATTACTGTAGCTAATGGAGCAGATGTTTCGGTTGCGATAACAAGCCCTGATGGATTTGCAATAAGCGGTTCACCACAGACAGCGGTTGTGTATAAAACGCCAACACCTGTAACTTTCCAAAGTGCAGTTCAGACTGGTGGAACATCAGGTACAGCAGACTCAACAGGTTTGACATTGAGCTTTGATGTAG
>CAYZUR010000522.1:0-1620 GCA_964481535.1 uncultured Spirochaetaceae bacterium
GAGAAATTTCATATAGTAGTGTACCAATATACTCAATTTATTCATTCTAGAGAGGTAGAAATGAGACTTATTTGAATAGGTTTTTCTATATCTTGAGTCTATTCTTCATATATGCTCTTTAGTAAGGACTACTAACTAAGTGATTCTTATAGTTCCTCTGTGTACAGAGAATCTTCATCTTTGAGCGTAAGCCTCTTTCTAGGAAGATCCTCTCTTAGAAATATGCTTACATTGGTGATTTTATTGAGTAGTATATGGTGTTGAGGTATTTCTTAGTTGGATAGGATTCTCTTTGCTCTGAGTGTATTTAGCCTCTTTGCTCTTTAGTAAGGATGACTAACTAAGTATATTCCTCTCCTACACTCAGCTTCGTAATGTGAAGAATAGGTGTTTTGAAGAACGTAATAATGGTTTTGATAAACCCTTTATTTTTTTATGTATTATCCTATTTGATACCCAGCTGAAGCTGCTTTTTTCTTTAGTAAGCATTCCTCCCTTAAGAGATGTGTTCTCTATGCTACATAAAAGACCTCATGTTGATACTATGAGGTCTTGTGAGAAGAGTATTCTCCATTAGTAAGGAGCGCTTACTAATGATGTTTCTTAGGTTAAACTACCAATAAGTAGAGGGAAAGCAATAAAGGTTCCTATTGAAGCGAAGACACTTGTTGTGAAAAATAGGAGAAGGGCATGAATGATTCTGTTTTTAAACCATCCTTTAATATGGAGGATATCTTCAGTGACTGTCTCAAAATCTTTTACCCTAGGTTTTCTCATAGTAATTTCTAATATCCCAGCGACCATTCCTACACCCAGTGTAGGGCTTAACGCTGTTATAGGGGCTGCAAGCATAGAGAGTATAATAGTAACAGGGTGTCCTAATGAAATGATGGCTGCAATGCCTGTAAGAGAAGAGTTAAGGGCAAACCAATAGAGGAACATTGTTATTCCTTGATTCCAGCCAGATCTTACAAATCCATATACAATAATCCCAATAAGGGCTGCAAGTAATCCCCATGAAAACACTTTCCCTACTTTAGAACTAGGAGGAAGGCTACTAATTTCATCAAGGGTATATTGAGTCTCTGTTTCATCTAAAAACTGCATGTGTTTTATAAGTCCTGGTGCATGACCAGCTCCAACTACAGCAACAACTCTTTTGCCTTTAGATCGATAAATCGATGTTGCAAGATATTGATCTCTTTCATCGATTAATACTTTCTTTACTGTTGGTAATTCTTTTGCCATCTCATCAAGCATTGATTGAAGCATATTAGTTTCTTTGAGACTTTCAATATCTGCGTCACTAATTTCTTCTTTTGAAAAAGCTGCAGTAAGAAGAGAAGAGATTAATTTGGTTTTATTCCAAAGAGAAGATAATCTCCATGCTCGTAAAAATGTTGTTTGAATCTCTCTGTCACATAGAGTGAGAGGAATTTCTCTCTCTGTAGCAATCTCAGCAGCTTTCATTATTTCATCACCAGGTGAAATACCCATTTTATCACCAAGTTTCTTCTGATACGAAGAGAGGGCAAGGTTTGCTAGGAGTAAAAACCCTTTGTTTTGTTTTAATACAGATTTAATATCGAGGTTTTCCCACCCCTTTTCTTCTGTTTTAGA
>CAYZUR010000523.1:0-1619 GCA_964481535.1 uncultured Spirochaetaceae bacterium
CTTACCCCAGTAGCACTGACAAATGCTTCTCCCCAAAGAACGTTTTGAGCAATTTGGATTGAAGTTTCTAATGAAGAGTCCCATAAGAATTCTTTATAGAATTGAGGTTCAATACCTCGAGCTATGGTCATCCCATCAATATAGAGATATTCATACATACTAGCACTAATTCCGGTTGTCCATGCACCATTAAATTTATCCACTGGGTAAAATTGATCAAAGACAAAAGAGGCTGTTGAGTTTAAGCTCAACACTACAGGAGTTGGTTTTTCACCAGGGATATCGAATAGTTTTAAGAACCCTGAAGCACTTGTACTACTACGCATATAGTTGCTTAATCCACCTAAGATACCACCAGCGTATACAATATTTTGTGATGCGATATATCCCCTAGTGGTATTATTAATGAGGTCTCTTCCATCCCATGTGAGAGAAAGTGCCAAGCGGTTAGATAATTTCCACCCTTGTTGGTATTGCCCTATAAGGTAATCATAAGGGGTATAGAGAGTATCATCAAAATCTGCTCTATTAAGTGTAAGAGAAGGACCACCTGCAATTGATAATCTTCCAGCATCAAAGAGAAAGGTATATCCTGTGTTATATCCAAGAGAAACTTTATATGAAGTATATGGCATTAAGTACTGAGAATCAGGAGACCTGCCACCATCATTCTGCCACGCTTCATATGAGGTATAAGGATGAGGATAGGCATTATTCTCTCTCTCTTTTGTAGTGGGAGATCCATCACCTAATTTGAGAGCATTTGAAATATTTGTCCGTTTGAATGAGAGGTTTACACCGTTGGACCATCTTCTGTCTCCGACCCATGTGTCAGAGAAGCTAATATTTGCACTTTGGCTGTCTGGAGATAATTCTGTTGAAATCTTTAAATCTCTTCCGGTTCCCCCAACGTTTGAGTCTTCCCATGAGAGGAATCCACTTACAGGAAATCCCTCTACATTTCCCCCAAAGGTTGCACCAAAACCAATATTCATTTGGTTCCCTTCAGTGACAGTGTAGATAACAACGAGTGAATTTTCTTCAGTTCCATAGTTAATACTAGGAACTACATCAGTAAGGAGTCCTGTGTTGAATAAGTTTTGCGCACTTTGAATATATTTCTTTTTACTAAAGATATCCCCAGTTTTGAGAGTTATCTCTCTACTTAACACATGTTCTTTTGTTTTAGTAAGTCCTCTAATAATCACATTTTCTATTGTGGCTTGACCCTTTTCTGTAATTACCACGGTATAGCTAATAGTATTGTTTTCTTCATCTCTATCTTCGTTGATATCAATAGTATTCTCTACATACCCTTCATCCCAATAGATGTCAGCAATACTAGAGATATTATTTTGAATTTTTGAAATATCTAAGACACTTCCTGGGTTTATAGTGATTACATTTTCAAATACTTCATCACTAAATACATTGTTTCCCTCTACATCAATAGTACCAAGGAACCACTGATCTCCCTCTTCTATTACAAATGTAATCATTATCTTTTTTACGTTTGGTTTATCTTGAGGAATTTCTTCATATAAGACATCTACTACTTTTGCATCAATAAATCCATTTTTTTGATAGATTAATTCAATAGCAGCTCTATCGGAAACTAC
>CAYZUR010000524.1:0-1608 GCA_964481535.1 uncultured Spirochaetaceae bacterium
AGATGAAGAAACGAAGGCTTCCAGGGGAAAAATATTTAGAAAAATTTCGGTATGTTTTACTTGTTGTCTTTGTTTTTTTAATGCCTCTGTATGTTGTTGATTTTCTTGGACAAGGAAGCCCTGCTTTTTGTGCCTATATTTGTCCATCTGGAACTCTTTCAGGATTGCTTCTCATGATCCCCAATGAAGGGTTGAGAGCTTCTCTTGGATTTTTATTTGCTTGGAAAAATCTTATTTTAGCTTTTGTTGTTATCTCTTCAGTTATTATCTATCGTCCATTCTGTCGCTATATGTGCCCACTGGGTGCAGTGTATGGTCTCTTTAATCCTGTGGCTCTTTATCGGTTTAAAATAGATGAACAAAAGTGTACAAAATGCAAAATATGTCAGGTAACCTGTAAACTCGATATCCCTGTATACATCACACCTAATAGTAGCGCGTGTATTAGATGTGGAGATTGTATTGCAGCGTGTCCTCATGGAGCAATTATTCATGGCATCGACATTTTCAAAACCCAAGAGTCTGAACAAATCGAACCAAGTTATCCATTGTAAGAGCCATATCACTTTTTGCTCGCCCCTTTATGAGAGGAAAATCTTTTGCGACTCGGTTAATACTAAAAATAGCACTTACCCCCTCTTCATACGCTTTTTCAATATTGTCTCCAATGTCTCCAACAACAGCAACTAATGGAACCCCTTTCTTTTTAGTATGCCGAGCTATTCCAATAACTACTTTCCCATTTAAGCTTTGTTCATCAATTTTTCCTTCTCCTGTAAACACAATATCGGTATTTTCTAAAAGGGTGTCAAAATTTATGGTATCAAGAATAACTTCTATTCCCATTTCAAGAGAAGATTGGAAGAACGCAACCATTCCCCCTCCCATTCCACCAGCTGCACCAGACCCTGGAATATTGGCAATATCAACATGAAGATCGTGTTTCACCACATCACACAGATGATGCAAAGCAGCATCTAGAACTACCACCATTTCATCATCTGCCCCTTTTTGAGGTCCAAAAACGAAGGCTGCACCATTTTTTCCATATAGAGGATTGTCTATATCACACATGGTAATAATTTCAATTCCATCTAACAAAGAATTCTTTGTGGATGCATCAATAGAAGTAATGAGAGAGAGAGTCTCACCTGTTGGAATGAATTTCTCTCCATCCTTATTGTAGAAGGAGACTCCTATGGCACACGCAGCTCCAACTCCCCCATCAGTTGTTGCACTTCCTCCGAGTCCTACGATGATCTTCTTAACACCACGAGAGGCAGCTATAAGCATCATCTCTCCAACTCCAAACGTTGTAGCTTTATGAGTGCGTAAATCATCCCCAACAAGGGGAAGCCCAGCACAGCTTGCCATCTCTATAATTGCCGTATCACCATTAACAATTGCATAAAAAGATTCCATTTTCTCAAAATAAGGTCCAGTTACCTCACACAGTATTCTCATTCCTCCTAGAGCTTCTAAAAAAGAATCTACAGTCCCTTCCCCTCCGTCGGCTATTGGGATGGTGAGTACTTTTGCATCAGGATAATATGTCTTAATTGAATCACTCATAATAGAGCACACTTGGGATGAACTCATTGTTCCCTT
>CAYZUR010000525.1:0-1605 GCA_964481535.1 uncultured Spirochaetaceae bacterium
ACAATATTCAGACCTGATTCAGATTGGGTAGAAGAGACTTTTGGAAAATGTGATGCCCAATTAACAGAATACAGAAAAACATATCCAAATGCTGGCGGCATAGTTGTATGTAGACCTGGATATGGTGCTAATGAAGAAAAGCATATCCATATGATAGCAGATAAAATAAAGGATATCCTCGGAGAGAAACCTATTGTTATAACTCATGAAGATAAAGACGCTGATGATGCAATAGAAAAATTTAAAAAATCTAATGATAGATGGATAGTGTCTGTGCGTAAAATAGCGGAAGGTGTTGACATTAAAAGATTGCGAGTAATGTTTCTTTGTACATTAACTAAAAGTGAATTGCTATTTAGACAATTAGTAGGACGAATTGTTAGAGTAGAAAATACTGAAGGAGCACCAGAAAATTCACAGGTATACATTGCTAACCATCCTAGACTTACTGAATGGGCCGATAGAATTATGGAAGAAGCCCATACAGGAATAAATGGGGAGCATTTTTCACCAGAAGAGATTGAAATAGCAGAAAGTATGAAGAAAGAAGATCCGTCACTATTCAATGCGAGTGTTACAATGATTGCTCAGATATTACGGAACAATTCTAAAAAAACAGCGTCCAAAAATAATACTACATCTGAGCCAAATGTAAAACCGTTACATGTGCGTAAAGAATATAAACGTAAGAAAATTAGTGATTTGTGTAAACGAATTAGTATGAAAGAAGCCAGAGTATTAAATCGTGATAAGGTTGACTATTCTCTTATACGAATAAGAATATACAAATATCTAGGTGTTAGCGATATCAATGATCTTATTGATAATTATGATATTGCAAAAATGGATGAAGCAATAACAATCCTGAAAGAATGGTTATAGGTATTACAAATGATTGAAATAGAAACACTGGATAGGTTAGCTTCTGATGTCGAGGTCCTGGAAACAGCAAAAGAATGTATTCAAAAAGGATCAACAAAATTATACAACTTATTTCCTATATTAATAAAAGTAATAATTGAGGATGGTCTGTGGAAGAATCAAGTGGATCGAAATAAAAAACCATTCAAAACATTTATTGACTTTGCTCTGTATCCAGGATGGCATGGATTGGAAATAGAATCTATTGATAGATTACTGGATTACTGTAAATACAATGAAGCTGCTTTAAAGGTAGTACGTAATGAGATTCCACCACTATTAAAACACGGTGGTATAGGGTCTAACCAATTTAAGCTAAAGGACAGTAGCAGAGGTAGACACACTACCTTAGCAAAAAAACCTTTGCGAGGGTCTGCCTATTTCATTGCACGTTTAAAACGAGATCACCCTATTATAGCAGCTAAACTGGCAAATGAGGAATATCCCAGTGTCCGACAAGCTGTTATTGCAGCAGGAATTATCAAAGTCAAAACCCCGCTGGAGACAGTGCAGGATGAATTACAAAAATTAACAATTGCTGAGTGTGTTAGTATAGAACAAAGCATTGAAAAAGTGAAACACAGCCATATCAAGCAAAAAAAATATACAAAAATAGAGAAAAAACAAACAATTTGAAAGGAGAAGAAAATGAAAGTTGATTATGACAAAATTCCAGACAAAGAA
>CAYZUR010000526.1:0-1601 GCA_964481535.1 uncultured Spirochaetaceae bacterium
GAAAGAAATTCGCGAGAGGGTGACATCTTGGCTTGAGGGGGCAGGGTTTACTGGTGATGAGAAAGCTGTACTGCTCAATAGGCTTGCTCAAATACCAATAGATACTGGTGAGTACTCCTTTACAGCCTTTGGGCTTGATGCACAAAAGCAGCCGATAGAAGTACAACATAATGATGTTGCATTCACCCTTCTTTTTGGGGAACCATCCCTTGAAGAACTCGATACACTCCTTAGACCTCTTGAGACGCCTTTCCCTCTTGGGTTAAAAACTGAGGTGGGGATTCTTGTCTCTAATGCTGTATTTGCATCTCAAAACCATATTGCATTAGGCCTAGATCGTAGCCACTACCATGGCCTTGTCGTTTGGCCACTCATGAACAGTCTATTGTTTCATGGTATTCAACATCAAATGGAGCGTTTAAAACTCCTGAATGTATCTATTCAGGATGAAAGAATAGGTGACTATCTTCATCGTTTTATTAAGATGAAAGAGTATCTAAATAATCTACATGAGAAACTAAGAGACTTTAATTCAAGTGAATTATGGACTTTTTCTCCAACTGAATCTGGTGATATTCCTCTCGCTTTTGGGAAAGAGATGGGGAGTTCTACTGAATCTAATCCTCTTCAATTATGGAGTTGTCTTGGTTTTACGACTTTATTTGATTGAAGAAATTTAGCTAAGCTTGCTGTGAAACGCTAACAATTATGAGATAGCTTGTAGCCTATATTTTAACTATATTATCCTAACTAATTACAACAGACACCTCCGATTTGACAAGAACATGATACGACGGCACTAATAATTCCTCGTTATTCAATATAACATATCCCTTAGAGAGTAACACGTGGAGAACGAGAATTTGAAATTCTATATTCGAACAAAAAAATAGGTAGATCCTATTTTAAAATCTTTGCGAAAAGAAAAAAATCTTACTCAAAAAGAAGCATCTGTTATTGCGGGGATTCTTCCAAAGACAATTTCTTCACTGAAAATGGTCGTCTTACCTATTACATTAGAAAATTAAATGAAACTTATCACTGCATATAGATATGTAAGTAGTCATTGCAACCCTCGGGATGTCAGTTATCTTAACCGGTGGTGGATATATCTTGGATAATGGGCTTGAAGTTGTTGGGTTTCCAAGAGTACTAGGTAAAATTGGAAATGCAGAATTCTTTTGGTTTTTAGGAGTCACATCATAAATTTACTTTCATATTGACAAAACACACCGATACAATATAGTGCTCTTCTTTTTAAAGATCAGACCGGCATCAATTGCTAATGCACAGATTCGTTGTGCATCACCTTCCTTCATGATTTTTGAAGTAACTTGAATCTTTAATTCCTTTGCCAGTTTCTCAACTGACTTCTGTGTCGATTCTTTCCCTGTTTCTGGATCGAAGAAACGTGCATACCATCGTTCATTTTTACCCAGGGAAGAAACACTAACCATCTTACGCAAAGTGAATGCATCTGATTTTACATGATAGATAAAAAATTCACAATTAAACTACTAGAATATTCATAATTTAACTACTAGAATATTTATAATTTGTATGTTGAACCATTCACAAAATGTCGATTGTGTTGTATGATT
>CAYZUR010000527.1:0-1589 GCA_964481535.1 uncultured Spirochaetaceae bacterium
TCATCATAAAATAAAGTAGAATGCTCTTTATGTGTGTAATCCGCTTCATAGACAATATATCTGCCTTTTTCAAAAAATATATGTTCGAAATTGTATAATTGATCTTTTAATCTCATTATTCCAGTAGGATCTTTTGACACCAAAAATAGTGACTGTGATATTTGAGTTTCCGCATGAGACTTCCTGAAAAAGATTGGTAGAATACACGTATCTCCAACAAGTGATTCAAGTTTATTTGCATATGCTCTAATAATATGGCCTATTGCAATATTATGATTTCTTTCCATTCTTATACTACTTGCGACTTCATCATATGTTATTTCGTCTCCGAAAAAATCAATCAAATTTTCTTTATCCTGCTCAATAAATCTAAAGAAATATTGCAAATTCAAGAAAAACAAACAATCTGAAAAATAGTTAGATACAAGATTAGAGATTGTCTCAGGATCTACCTTAATATATGAAAATGGATCTACATAGGATATAACTATATCATTATTTTTGAACAAAGAACTTACTTCTATGGTTTTTGCATCATTCGGAGTAATAATAATATTCTTCATATTTGGAATTAAATGACTGATTTCAAGAAGATTGTGTTTCAGTTCATCAGAATAATTTAAGTCATTAAAGTAGAAAAGCATATTCCTCGTCTTTTTATTCTTCATATATTTCAGTAATCTAACAGGAACACTTTCTGTTCCATCTTTAAAAACTCCAGGTCCAGAAAATAAATCAACATAAACAATTCTGGGATTCTTATTCCAACGTTTAAATTGCTTTACTCGCTCTTGTTCAATAATGCTAAAATATATACCAAAATATTTCATTACAACTTCAATTTTCTTTTTAGTAGCGTGATCTGGTTCTAAAAAAAATTTATCACATGTTTCTTTACTCATAATCTACCCCCCCATTTACACACCTATTACATAGCTTATATATAATTATATCACTACAACAAGAAAATAAGTAGATTTCTCTACTTATCGTCTTTATCATCACCTTTGTATTCTTGATTGATTCTTAAGAATTCCTAATTCAAATTCATTTAATAGTTCCGTGCAATCATAAATGAAGAAATCTAGATTACTTATAATCATAATAGTCAAGGAAAATATTCCCGTCTTTATCAAATTGAGCAATTAGTGCATCAGTATAGCCATGGTAATCATCATGAATGAAGAAATCTCCATCTCTAGATAGAGTATATCCTACAACAATATAGTTTCCATCAAAATCTTGAACTATAGATTTAAACAAATCAGTTCCAGTTCCCCCAATAGATTTATTCCAA
Source organism: uncultured Spirochaetaceae bacterium (assembly GCA_964481535.1). Lineage (GTDB taxonomy): Bacteria > Spirochaetota > Spirochaetia > Sphaerochaetales > Sphaerochaetaceae > SABI01. Next base: position 1,298 of record CAYZUR010000527.1, read on the forward strand.
ATAATGTTACCATCTGGGCTAAGTTTTAAAATTAATGCATCAGTATCATATGCACTTGTGGATATGCCGTTTGTTATATCACCGTCAGTTGATTGTGTACTACCAACAACGACTAAATTACCATCTGAGTCAATTATTATTGAAACAAACTCATCGTCATATCTCCCACCAATTGTTCTATCCCATATTATATTCCCATTGGAGTCTAATTTCACTACCAAGGCATCATGTCCACCATTATTTCCATCTGTTATATCCATTCCTGATGAAAATGTATGTCCAACAGCAAAAA
>CAYZUR010000528.1:0-1584 GCA_964481535.1 uncultured Spirochaetaceae bacterium
GAAATAAAAGTAGGTATTCTCATGAAAAAATATATTGCTGGATTGATGTTCTTTATCTGTGTTCTTATTGTTCCTATTTCTGCTGCAGATACATCAATAATTATCCGCTCTCCATTATATACAGATAGTGTTGTGAGTGAAGATTTTGCACAAATAGATCGTTCTTTTAAGGGACAATTACGTCTCAATGATGAGACAATTATAAGCAATAATGAGTTGTCTAATGAAGAGAAAATAGTGAGTGCAATGAGTCAACCTAATTACCCTGTAACACCAGGAGATCAATTACGCATTGTATATACTGATGCAAAACAAACAATAAATGCCTTATTGCAGGTGAATACCTCATATTCAATAACCATTTCCCCTTTTGGTGAAGTTGATGGAAGGGATAAGAGTTTTGAACAATTCAGACAAGATATTATCGAGGTAATAAAAACCTATCTTCCATTCTCAAACCCCCAAGTGTCGTTAGTGAATGTGGGTTCTTTTTATGTAACAGTACGCGGTGAAGTAAAAAGAACAATGCAAATTCCAAGTTGGGGATTATCTCGTTTATCAACGGTTATTAATAATGCCTCTGATTACGCTTCAACACGAAAGGTGATAGTTACCTCACTTGATAACAGAGCCGTAACATATGATGTGTATGCTGCTTTACGTGAAGGAGACTTAGATCAAGACCCTCTTTTAAAAACAGGGGATGTCGTAACCTTATTACCAAGTGATACAATTGTTACTATTGTAGGTGAAGTAAAAAGGGATGGAACATATCAAGTAATTGGTTCTAAAACTCTGTATAGTGTAATAAAAGAGTATGCAAAAGGAATCCTTCCTAGTGGCGATGATAAAAACTTTACCATCCGTCGGTATGATAAAAACAACCAAATTCAAATAATGAGCGTTGACGCCGCCTCTGCTTCGTCATTTATCCTTCAGGATTTTGACACAGTATTTATCAATCCTGTTATTCCTCAAACAAAAGCTGTCTCTGTTGAGGGTGCTATTACTATAATGGCGAATACTCCTACTTCAAATAATGTTCTCTCTTCTTCAGGAAAAATCTATTACCAATTCTATCCTGGTGAATCAGTGAATCAGATGCTACAAAATATCTCATCACGTTTTACAACAGTAAGTGACTTAGCGAACATGTATGTAAAAAGAGATGGAACTATTATTCCAGTCAATGCAAAGAACATTCTCATAGGAGAAGGTAAGGAGACAAGCTCTTTAATTCTTCAAGAGGGTGACTCCTTTGTTGTCCCGTTTAGTCAATTGTTTGTTCATGTAGCTGGAGGAGTTCTTAAACCTGGAACATACCCCTATGTCCCAGATAAAGATGCTTCCTATTACATAAATATAGCTGGCGGTTTTGATCCTGCGAAAAATCGTAATGGTTCATTTTCTGTCATAGACAGAGAGGGAAATCGCTTAGATAAAGAAGCCATTATTCCAACAGAATCAATTGTTACGGTAAAACTAAACACATTCCAGGCAGTAAACGGAATGAATCTTACAACAACAGTTACAATTACCACTTTAGTTGCAACTATTCTTGGAATAATAGTAAGTGTTATTAAT
>CAYZUR010000529.1:0-1583 GCA_964481535.1 uncultured Spirochaetaceae bacterium
TTGATTGAGAAAATCTAAAGAAAAAGTGCCATTAAGAATATCTGATAAACTTTGAATTGGCCCGATCCCATTCTTTCTGCAGGTGTCAATGATGGAGAAAATAGTAGCAAAACGCTCACCTCCATCACTAGCTCTAAAGGTTCCAGCTATCTGCATTTTTTTCTTCGATAATCGATAACTGCGTTCCGCGATATTGTTAGAAAAAGGAACTCTGAAGTCCGTAAAGAACCTTATTACATCATCTTTAAGTTTTTCTAATCTATCTATCAGGCTTCTTATTTTACCTTTTTTTGGTCTGCCTCTTCCTTTTTTTCGTACATTTGGAACGGGGTTTCTTGAGATTCCCTTCTTAATTATTTTATCATACTGTTGCTTAAAGTCCTTAAGCATAGCTTTAGATGCTACGTTGATTCCTTTAGCAAGAAGCTCATTTTTATTTTCATACATCTTAAGTAGTAACTTCTGCATTCTTTTTGCCCAGTGTTGATTATGGTTGTCTATGACACCTTGAAGCTCTCTATCTATATGAGCACCACATACAGCATGTGTTGCTCCAGAATAGGATTCATCATAATAAGAACCCCAACAGTCATGTACAGCGTACCCCTTAAAATGTTGTAACACACCACAGGCATCAATGCCTAGTTTACCTCTTTTAGGATTGCTAACCAACAACGTCATGTTTTTGGTAGATGCAGTATGCACCCAATGTACCTTACCACATACACGAATACCTGTTTCATCCAGGCAAACAACTTGGGAATCAATAATCTGCTTTCTGAGAATTGGAATATGTTTTTGACATTCATTTGAGCAGGAAAGAATCATATTGTTCACACTCGAATCACTCATGGTAAATCCTGTGAGTGCATTAAGTGTCTCTGCAATTCTAGACATGCTCATCATACCAAAAGCACTCAATGTTACAACGAGAGACTTAAGAGTATTACCGTATTGCATATAGGAATTAACACCGATAGGATACTCTCCACTAATAAGGGCTCCTCCCTGCATAGGGCAGATGTATTGTTCTCTATTATATTGTGTTTGAAAAGGTTGAATAACCACATCAACAACAGTACGAGAATCTATAGTAGTAGGATTACATTTACCGAAAAGTGGACAGCCTTCACATGAACTAGGAATACAACGTGTGATTTCATCTGCTTCTTTCTTAAGTTCCATTGTTTTCCCTACATGACCTTTTTGTCCGCCATTGCTCTTTTTAACTGAACCTTTGCTGTTTCTGCTATTAAGCGTAGAAGGTTTTGGTTTGGGTTTAGTATAGAAATTGGTTGATGAAGGCTTGCTACTATTAGAGCTATCTTTGTTTACCTGTTCTTTGAGTTTAGCAACTTCAGCGTCTTTTTCTTTGATTCTTAACTTGAGTTCAGTGATAATTGATTTTAATTCTGAGATGGTTTTACTAAAGTTTTTGGCTTGCTTCTTATTGGATTTTTGTAATTCCTTTATTTGATTAAGGAGATCTGAGACCTGTAATACCAGCTGGGCGTTAGACGCAACTAACTTGTCAATCTTGAGATTGAGTTGTTCAAAATCTTTCTGATTCAAGCTGTTTTTAC
>CAYZUR010000530.1:0-1577 GCA_964481535.1 uncultured Spirochaetaceae bacterium
AAATTAAAGCTTATTTTGCTGTTCCTACCAACTCTGTGCAAAAGATGGTTTTATAAAATTAAAGTATTTTAAAAGAAACAATCATTATATATGTTCATTTATACACTAGAATTGATAAGTTTCTACACTAAATAGGATGAAAAAGCTATACTTCAATATTATTTGACAACCCGCTAAATACTAAAAAAATATACCAAAAGACACATTTATTTTAGTAAAAAAATATATTAATTTAGTTGCAATTTATATGCATTTTCCCCTTATCTCGTAATAATTAGCGAAAATACGTACATAAGATATATCAGTTGTAAATTAAATATTGATATAAATTACATATGTATCTAAATTATATCTTCATTTTGTATTTGACAAACTCAATAAAGTAGACAATACTAAAGTAGGTAGAGAGTAATTCTCTAAACAAGTTTATAACCACGGTGTGGTTTCACTATTTTATGAGGGAGGGTTCTTATGAAGAAAATGATTGCTTCAGTATTGGTACTGATGCTACTAGTTTCATCTGTCGCTTTTGCAGCTGGTTCCAAAGAGGCTGATAAAAAGGCTGATGATAAATTCGAAATTGTAATGGTCGTTAAATTAGAAGGTGTTGCATGGTTTGACAGTACTCGTGTTGGTATTGAAAAATTTGCGGCAGACCATCCAGATGTCGTTGCATACCAAATTGGTGCAGACACTGCAGACCCAGCAGCTCAAGTTGCTTTAGTCTATGACCTAATTGCAAAGGGTGTCGATGCTATACTTGTAATACCTAATGATCCTGAATCATTAGTACCAGCATTTAAAAAAGCAGCCGAAGCTGGAATTCTTACATTTACCCATGAAGCTTCTGTTCAGAAATCAGTTAATTATGATCTAGAAGCTTTTGATAACAAAGCTTACGGACGTCACATGATGGATGTCATGGCTGAATGGATGAATTATGAAGGTGTATGGCAACCATTTGTTGGATTCTTAACCAGTACAACTCACAACGAATGGGTTGATGGTGAACTTGCTCAACAAAAAGAGAAATATCCAAAACTCGTTATGCCTACAAACAGAGAAGAAGACCAAGAAAACCAACAAATAGCATACGAAAGGACTCTTGAAGTTATCAAGAAAAACCCTAAATTAAAAGCTATTATGGGTAGTGCTATGAGTACTGTTCCTGGAGCTGCCGCTGCAATTGAAGAGAAAAACTTAATTGGTAAAGTTGCTGCATTTGGTACATGTTTGCCATCAGTAGCTGGTGATTATCTCAAATCTGGTGCTGCCAAATCTATCCACTTCTGGGTACCTGCTGATGCTGCATATGCAACTGCTAAACTTGCATACAACATGCTAAACGGTATTGCAATTAAAGATGGAACCGATTTGGGCGTTGATGGGTATAGAAACATCACTATCAAGAATAATGAAGCTGGAGTTCCTGTAGTATATGGACAAGCTTGGGTTGACGTAACTAAAGAAAACCTAAGTGATTGGACAAATGCTGACGGTAGTTACAAGCTCTAAATTCTATGATTTAATTCTGGAAGGAGATCTCAAAAGGTCTCCTTCTTAATTGTGTAATCACA
>CAYZUR010000531.1:0-1575 GCA_964481535.1 uncultured Spirochaetaceae bacterium
GATAATTTTACCAAAGATGATTCTTTTTGCAGCGAGGGTAATATCAGCTGTTTTATCAACAATTACGGGACTTTTGCCACCAAGTTCTAAGGTAATGGGAGTGAGGTGGACAGAGGCTGCTTCCATCACTACTTTTCCAACAACGGTGCTCCCTGTAAAGAAGATGTAATCAAAGTGTTCTTTTAAGAGTTCAGTATTCTCTTTCCTTCCCCCTTCTACTACGTGGATGTATTCACTTGGGAAGATGTCACTAAGGATTTTCTTCACTGCACTACTCGTTGATGGGCTGTAAGCAGAAGGTTTCACTACTGCTGTGTTTCCTCCAGATATAGCTCCGATAAGGGGGGAAAGGGTAAGTAGGAGGGGGTAATTCCATGGGCTCATAATGAGGGTTACTCCGTATGGTTCTTTGTAAACTCTAACAGAGGCTGGCATTTGTCCTAAAGAGGGGGCTACTTTGGTAGGTTTACTCCATTTCTTTAGCCGCTTGATATGAAATCTTAGTTCTTCAAGAACAAGACCAAGTTCAGTCATGATTGCTTCATGGCTACTTTTATGAAGGTCTTCATATAGGGCTGTTTGTAATAAGTTAGAGTGCTCACTTACTGCACTTCGTAACTTTTTTAGGGCATTGATGCGATAGGAGACATCAATTGTTGCACCAGAAGAGAAAAATTCTTTTTGTTTTTCAACAATAGTATGTGTATTCATATTAGTAAGGATACTACAAGAATGTGTTCTCGTTAAGTATAAAGTGACTTCTTGTTGTCTCTATTAATCCTTCATCTCCCATTTTAGCTATTTCTCTCGATAAAGCACTTCTATTTACACAGAGAAAGTCTGCAAGTTCATCTCTGTTAAAGGGGATAGTAAACTCATAGAGCCCTACTTCTTTATATTGTAGGTAAAGAAAGGCAAGAAGTTTCTCTCTCATTGTACGCTGTGATAGGATTGATAGCTTTTGATTAATTAACAGATTCCTCTTTGCTAATACATTCATCATGTTCTCTATTACAAGGGAGTGAAAAGAGCAGGCTCTCGTACATGGGGCAACAAGGCGAGAGAATTTCAAGAACATGACCACGACGTCTTGGGATATTGCTACAACCGATGCAGGAGAGGTGGCAAAATTTCTTGTTGTAGCAATTTGTCCAAACATTTCACCTTTCTTAAGATGAGCTGTAATACTTCTGTTCCCAAATAAATCCTCTGTAATGATGTGAACTGATCCTTCTAGCACTACGCCAATTTCATCTGATGAATCTTCTGCATGTACAATAAATTCAGCTGATGTGTAGACTTTCACCCTTGCTTTAAGGCAATGGAGAAGCTGAGGCATATCTTCTTCAAAGACTTTTGAAAAAAGTTCTGTTGAAAGAAGCATTTCATAATATGGTTGAATCTCTTTAATATGTTGCATAAGCAACTAATATTATATCTAAAAGGGAAACTAAATGATATAGACAAAACATACGAATTACCCTAAAGTACAATCACATTTAAGGGCGCGTAACTCAGCGGGAGAGTGCTACCTTCACACGGTAGAAGTCGTTGGTTCAAACCCAATCGCGCCCA
>CAYZUR010000532.1:0-1570 GCA_964481535.1 uncultured Spirochaetaceae bacterium
AACCAAGGTTGAACAGGGCTTAAAAGAACAATATATCAAAGACAATTTTGAGCCTTCCAGTGTGCCACCGTGCTATTGGAGCATCAATGCATTCAGCAATCAGGAATTTTCAGTTGAGCACCACCATGCTTTTAATTGGGTTAAACACTATATACCAGACATTGTAAAACCTAATTCTGTTTTCACTTGGCCTTTCAAACTCTCCTTCGTTCACAACGAATCTAAAAAGAGAATACATGGTAATTACTGGCCTGATCTGGATACGAGAATTGCCAATTACATCAACAAGTTTAAGCCAAAGGAATCCATTATTTTCTTTTATGCTAATTACGACAACCCTGTTTCTGCTGATGATATGCGGTATTTGCTATTGGGATGTTCTGAAATAAGTGAACTACCCGAATCCAAACACTTTTCATTTACCGAAGAAGAATTGAAAGAAACAAGAAATTCTAGTGTTGTCATGTCCAATTTTCCAACCATGAATTGGATGTTGCAGTTCAGCCATGACCCGAATACTTCAGTTGTATTGCCTTATCATGAATACATCCGCTATGTAGAAAAAAATCCGGATAGTGAACAACTGCTGCAAGATATTAAGGTAATCATAGAGGAAGAATCACTAATCAGAGGATTCAAGTATGTGAGCATGGACATGGATGACGATAAGTGCTTGTATCTACTTTACAAGTTACGTAAGTCCATCAAGAAAGCGCAGGAACACAATCAGCAGGTTTTAAAATCTGATTTGAAAGAAGAAGAAAAGCGGATTAATACTTTGATTGAGAAGGTGTGGAAGAAAAGGGGTATTTATCCTTCATTACCCTTCGTGCTGAACAATTTTGTTCAAGATTTAGAATTAGCAAAGGAATTAGCAAAAGATATTTCGCCTTTACTCAACAACAAATACGACCTGATTCAATTCTTCAAAGATGTTCTTGACGGAATTATTCCTAATGAACTCAGCAAATATGAAGATGAATTACTGGACATAAGCAGTAACAGAATTTTCAAAAAACATCACCTATCTTTTTCCAAACTTTCATTGTTCGTTTTAACCGAAAATCAGGTTGAGAAAATAATTGCTCAAAAAGAATTTCTGAAAGAAATTGAAACTAATCCATATGCCCTTTATGAGGAATACACAAGTGATGAAGATGATTTAGATATTCCCGATATGCAAGACGAACCCATAGATGTTTTTAAAATTGATATCGGAATGATTCCTGATAAAAAGTATGTTGACCGCCATCGCAAAATACAAAATCTAGTAGAAGACAGTCCCGAAAGAGTTCGTTCAGTAGTCATTAACTACTTAAATCAAATCGGTAATAGTGGTCATTGCTATGATACAGTTGATTCCATTCTAAAAGATTTGTATGAACATCCCTTGATTTATAAAAACGAAATCAAGTTGGATGATGATGCCCTATTGAAATTAGAAGATGAGTACCGCAATCATTTCATTCAAAAACTCTTCATTAAAGAAACATTAGATCACAAGTACCTGTATTTGCAGGTGGTGAAAAAGTCTGAGGAAATGATTGAGAAAATAATCACTAAATTAACT
>CAYZUR010000533.1:0-1569 GCA_964481535.1 uncultured Spirochaetaceae bacterium
TATTCTAGTGGCGGTGAATGTATTATTGCTGTATTAGGTGATCAAGTTGATTTCACTAACTCTAACTTTTCTACAACAACAAAATACCTAGCTAGTGGAGACTTACGCCTTCTTGGTATTTCAGCACTTGAGAGACTTCCGGGCTTTCCCCAAGTTCCAACCCTTGCTGATGTAGATCCTGCTTTTACAGAATTCCTTTCAATTCCATTTACTCCACTTTCTCTTGTAGTTGATAATGAATTAGATGCTTCTATTGTCAGCGTGCTTCGAGAGGCGTCTTTAAAAGCTGTCCAAGATCCTGATTGGCTTAAGTTCGTGAACGATAATAACCTTGAAGAACTCTATAAGAAATATCCCACAATTGATAATATTCTCTCTTTCTATGACAACTGGGAATCAATTGTAACCTATCTTTTGTTTGACGCAGGAGCAACTAAATATGATCCAGCTAAGTTTGGTATTAAAAGGGTGAAATAAATACGTGAAACAATTCTCTTCTTTAATAAAACATAATAAGAGCACAGCAGAAGGTCTTATTTTTAGTACACTAGGAGTTTTTCTTCTAGTGTATTCTCTCTATAACCACTACCAGATAGAGATTGCATGGAAGCTCTCTCCCTATTTATTTCCAGTATTGATTGCGATTCTTTTTATCATCGCTTCTCTCTCTCTCATTATTAAAGGACAGAGGGAGTTACGTAAGAGTAGCGAAGAAGTAGATAACAGAGGACTAAAGGTAGTGGCTATTTTCACTCTCCTTGTTATTCTCTACTATATTGTTCTTCCAATACTTGGGTTTATTATCACAAATATGGTGATGCTCTCTTTATTTTTCATCTTTTTGAAATTAAGGACGTGGTGGAAAGTTTTGCTCTTGTCGAGTTCAATTACGGCTGTGTTATATGTGGTTTTTCAATTACTGCTACATGTTAGATTGCCTTTGGGAGTGTTTTAATGGATCAATCATTCATCTTTACCTATCTTACTGATATTAGATTCATTCTGTTTGTCTTAGCAGGAGCCCTTTCAGGGTTATTTGTTGGCTCTATTCCAGGACTCTCAGTCACGATGGCAACAGCAATTCTTGTCTCTGTGACCTATACATGGGCAACAACTGATGCATTAGCGACTATTATGGGATTGTATGTGGTTGGGGTATTTAGTGGGGCTCTTTCTGCCATTTTGATTAATATTCCAGGTGCGCCCTCTTCTGTTGTAACTACCTTCGATGGCTATCCTATGGCAAAAAAAGGGGAAGCGTTTAAAGCGCTAAAGATTGCGACTATCTATTCTTTTATTGGTAGTGTCTTTGGTCTTGTGATGCTTTATGTCCTTGGCGCTCCTATCTCACGTTTAGCTTTGAAGTTTCAGCCAATGGATTATTTTCTATTAGCAGCTTTTGGCCTATCTGCCGTGGGTTCTCTCACTGGAGAATCTTTTGTGAAGGGAATAATTAGTGCATTAGCTGGATTATTTTTAAGTATGATAGGACTCGACTCAGTGATGGGCACACCGCGACTTACTATGGGAATATGGGATTTACAAACAGGTGTTCCTATTGTTCCTGCC
>CAYZUR010000534.1:0-1569 GCA_964481535.1 uncultured Spirochaetaceae bacterium
ACTTGCAAAAGAAGGTGTTGAAGTTGTGTTGTTGGAAAAAAATGACTCGTGTGGTGGGCTTGTTACTTCCTTTACTCAAGAGGGATTTGTTTTCGATGCTGGTATTCGTGCGATAGAAAATGCTGGAATGATGCTCCCAATGCTTAAAGAACTTGAGATTGACCTTCCATTTTTACCAAGTAAAGTCTCACTCGGAATCGAAAATGAAGTGATTGATGCGGTCTGTGATGAAAGTATTAATGATTATGAAGTTCTCCTCAAGCATACATATCCAGAAAGCATTATGGATGTTGAAAATGTGATCAGTGTTATTAAGGACTTCAATGAATATATGAAAGTCCTTTTTGGTGATCAAAGTCCGTTTTATAAAGATCGTAAAAAAGATAAAAAATACTTTCTCACAACATTTTTTCCTTGGATGCTCAAATTCTTAAGAACCGGATGGGCAGTGATGAAGATGAGACAGCCTGTTGAAGAGTTTCTTCATACCATCATATCCAATGATTCTTTGTTCGATATTATTTCTCAACATTTTTTCAAGAATACTCCTGCATTCTTTGCAATGAGTTATTTTTCACTTTACACCGATTACTACTATCCAAAAGGGGGAGTAGGGCAGCTCACCAAACAATTAGAGAAGAAGGTAAATGGATGGGGAGGCTCGGTTGTTCTCAATTGCGAGATTACTCGTGTAGATATACAATCGAAGAAAGTGATTGATACAGTTGGAAATAGTTGGGAATATGAGAAATTGATTTGGTGTGCTGATCTTCGAAAGCTCTATACGGCAGTAGATGAAGGGGAGATGAGCGGAACTCTTTTGCGAAAAGTGAAAAAAGAGAGGGCACGAATCCTCTCTAGTAAAGGGGCAGAATCTGTGTTTACCCTCTTTTTGGGGATAGATGAATCACCTGCTTTCTTTCAAAATATTTCACATGGTCATTTTTTCTATACTCCTTCAAAAGAAGGTCTCGGCTCAACACACCGTGAAGATCTGAATACCATCTTGAGAGGGTGGAATAAAGGAAATAAAAGCGAGGTTCTCGCATGGCTCGAAAGGTTCTGTACTTTGAACACTTTTGAAATATCGATTCCAGCATTGAATGATCCCCAAACAGCTCCCGAGGGGAAAACTGGTGTGATTATTAGTTTTTTAATGGATTATGACCTTGTTGTGAAAGTTGAATCTGATGGATGGTATGATGAGTTTTCTACCTATATCGAGAACACTCTCATCAATATCTTTGATAATACGATCTATCCTGGTATCAAGGAGAAAATCATTTTAAGAAATTCTTCATCTCCATTATCTGTGGAAAGAAGAGTGGGAAGTAGTCAAGGAGCGATTGTTGGGTGGTCATTTGAGAGTCCAATCCCAATCGATGCTGGTATGTTGAATATGAAGAAGGCAGTCCTGACATCCTTACCCGATGTCTATAAAGCTGGGCAGTGGACAGTAAGTCCTGCTGGTTTACCAACGTGTATCATGACCGCAAAGATGGTCTCTGATAGGGTGAAACATGAGCTATTAAGATAATTAATGAATACTACTACACTATCTGAAGTAGT
>CAYZUR010000535.1:0-1568 GCA_964481535.1 uncultured Spirochaetaceae bacterium
CAATAGTTTTTAATAAAAAATATAAATAAAGTTTTACATATTTTTAAAAACAAGAAAATAAAGTTACAAGTATATATATAATAACAAAATAAAAATAATATAATATTTAAAATAATTTGTAAACATCTGCCCAAAGAAAGATGTATGAGAGTAAAAGACAATAAAAAGATGATGTTGTTTATATTTAATACATGAGCTGTATACAGTTAAAGTGCATTATATGTGGCATGATTGTATGATGTATCCCATCTTTTAAGAGGTAATATGATGATAGTCTCATTTAAATCTTCATCTTCTTTGAAACAAGTAATATCAGGCATCACTACATTAAAAAGGAATTTTGTCTGGCATTGCAGAAGAGCGATAAGTGATAAAGCTCAGTCACAATTACCAATAAAAGATTTCAATGAGTCTATCTTATTCAAGAATGGAGAACCCTTTCATATGTCTGATTACAAAAAGCAATGTACAAACATACTTTGCTATAAGAAATGAGGAACTATTATTAGGGTCTGTATAGTATTTCAGCTAAAGACAGAAAAAGGACTGCATAAGCAGCCCTAATTAAAAAATGTATCGTGTATCGATTAATCTTCAGGTGAAAAATCAGACTTAGCTGCACCACAAAGAGGACATACCCAATCTTCTGGGATAGCTTCAAATGAAGTTCCTGGTTGAACCCCGTTATCAGGATCACCATCTGCTGGATCGTACACGTATCCACATAAATCACAAACATACTTTTTCATGTTAATTCCTCCTACCTAATAGATACATAATAGAATAGCGTGTGACTGTAAAAAATACAAGGTGAAACAAGAAAATTGAAAATTATAGAAATACGATTAATTTGACCATTACTAACGAGTACATGGAGAAGTACCGCATTTCCATAATTTGTGAATAATCTTATTTAATATTACTTTCTGGATAGAGGGTGAGAATTTTCTTTAGATAGGAGATATACTTTTTTCTAAATGAATCTGGCCCAATTATCTCTACTGCATTTCCACATTGGATAAGACGTAGTATTAATTCAATAGAATTCTCTACTTCCATTTTACAAAGAGTTATTCCATTCTCATCCTTCTGATAACGAGGGGGAGTGTGTGTGAGGTTGTGGAATGAATTCATTGCTGATTTTTCTTTGAGTTTCAATGTAAGTGGAACAAAGTCTATACTATCATATCCACCATCACTTGATTGTGGTTGGAATGGTTTTAAGTTATCTGGGATGGTGTAGGTTTCATCAATGATGATTGCCTGTGTTATGCTGCTAATGTCGATGGTAATAATCTCTGCAGTGTGCCGTAATCTTCCTGTTACACTAATAGGATTCCTTCCCGTTTCATCTTCTCTAAAGCCGATGAAATAGGGTGCAAATTCAGTCTCAACTTCACTTTCTCCAGATGTATGATGGAGTTGAACCATCTTGCCCGATACCCAGCTATCAATTAATACTTCAAAGACGGAGTTAAATTGTTTATTTTGTTCCTCCTTTTTCTTCAGTTCTACATCAATTGATTCAGCAAGTCCTACAATATTTTCAGCAATGGATGGCGCATAGG
>CAYZUR010000536.1:0-1565 GCA_964481535.1 uncultured Spirochaetaceae bacterium
TCTCTCTCAAAAGCTTCTGGACTCTTTGTCATTTTCAATCCCTCCTCTCTTTATAATTGAGGTATATCATAGTCTCATTGTCGTGTCAATAAATACAAGGTCGTTTCAATAATACTGACAATTGGTTAAATCGTTTACTTTCCATTGTGTTGGAGAAAAAGCGATTGGTATAAAAATCGTGTAAAAGTCTTTATGCGCATGGTACATCTCTTCGTAACCGATAGAGGAGTAGTGGCTTTGAGTAAAACATTTTTTCATCACCTATTTTTGTGTTATCTCGTAACTATTAAAGGTGATATTTAGAGGAGACGATTCAATCCAAAAACTCTTCGATACATTTTAATGAATAACCTTAAAGATTACGTTCACTCAAGCACCTGTCGCATTGTCCTTATAAAAGATCTCTTACACCTAGATACCAATTATCCACTTTCTGTGTGAGAAACTTCATCACTCGATTTTCTCTTTCTTGGTGCCCCTCATCTTAAGAATAAGTGTTTTATTCATTCTCTCTAAAATTTAGACCTTCTTCTATTAGAGAACTTAATCTGTTATTCCCTAATTACTCACTCTTCTATTAAAGTTTTTTCAATAACTCAAATCACCCAGCTTCTCCTACAAAAGAAAACAATCTTTGAAAGAAAACTCTTTCTTTTCATCCATCTCTCAATTAAGCTACCCCCGCTCATGACCCAAAAGAAAGAGCAAAGATAACTTTACACATTAAGAGATACCGAAGAGGTATGTATTTATAAGAAGATTAAAAGTCAGGAGATTAGATGGGCACTAGAAATTTACTCTGTCTTTTGAAAAATGAAAGATATGCTGATTTATAATAAATAGGCTAGAGGTTTTGAAATGATTTAGCTCATACATAGCTCTTACATTCAGTATGCCATGAGTTCCATGATTTTCATGATCGATTTTTTCTTTCAAAAAGTACTGGGCTAGGGTAGAATGCTACCTTGTGGTGTCTTATGGATAATATTATATTTAATGCACAAATGCCAATCAACAAAACAGAAAGAGGGAAAAATGGGTATAACGATAAAAAACTTAATGCTAGCGTATAAAAAGGTCAAGGTTGATCTGTTCTATTCAAATTGTGAAAACTATTCTCTCCTGCTAGAATATGAAATCAACTTAGAAAGCAATTTGCACAACTTAAAGAAAAAAATCGACAATTATTCCATAGACTCAGATTGTTTTGATAACGTTAGTAATGCTTCATCTTATTCTCTTATTGGAAAAGAGTACGATAGTGATATTGGAATTAAGCTACGGTTAATTTCAACCTTTCCCATTGAGCTTCACGTTCTCTCGTCATTATGGATTCAAAAGATTGGTTGTAAAATTGATGCAGAGTTTGAAGACTCCATGATATGGGGAAATCGATTACGTCGATGTGCTTCTGGAGACCTAAATATGATGTCATTGGGCAACTTTAAACCATATTCCGGGCAATACCATCATTGGCAAGATAATGCAATCAAAGCTATCCAAAGCTCTTTGGAGGCAGGCATTGATGTTTCGGTATTTTCTACTGATGTAAAAACATACTACCA
>CAYZUR010000537.1:0-1561 GCA_964481535.1 uncultured Spirochaetaceae bacterium
TGGTACAGATTGATGTTTCTACTAAAAAAGCTATCTCTATCACCCGCATTAAAGAAAACTTTCATCTATAAATTGATGTTTATATGAAAGTGAATAATAAAAAAAAAGTTAAAGTCATAGATCTGCTAGTTTCTCAATACCCTCACATAGACCGCTCAACATTACTCACATATATTGCAACTAAGAGTGTAATTGTTAATGGGGAGGGAGTAAGAGATTCTCAGCAGAGATTTCTAGACTCTTCAATATGTACTATCCATTTAGATAAATATGTTTCTCGAGGTGGGACAAAACTTGAGTATGCACTCGATGAATGGAGCATTGAAGTAAAAGATCTCGAATTTATCGATGCTGGTTCCTCTAGTGGCGGATTTACTGATTGTTTATTGCAAAGGGGAGCATCTCGGGTTCACTGTGTTGATGTTGGGTATAATCAACTCGATTATCGCATCAGAGTAGAGCCAAGAGCTGTCGTACACGAGAAAACAAATATTATGCACGTTTCTCCACTTGATGTAGAAGTAGATGCTGCAGTAGCAGACCTTTCTTTTCGATCAATTACAGGAGCTGCTTCTCATATCCTTAGTCTTACACGCAATAAATGGATGATCTCTCTCATTAAACCACAGTTTGAACTCATTAGTAATATTGAAGAATTTACTGGTGTAATTACAGACTCAACACTTCTCTATGAGACCCTTGTCTCTGTTTATGAGAGCCTCAAGGAAGAAGGCGTTGGAGTTAAGGCTATTATTACCTCTCCTATTACAGGGCGTAAAGGGAATAGAGAGTTTTTAGCATTATTACAACTTTGTGAAGGTCTTACGAAAACTCAATTTGAAAAAGAGATAGAAAACCTTATAGAAAAATCCTAACAAAGCCGTGTTGTATAGAAAAAACAATTAAGCTAATCGTTTAAGACGGCTCTTCATAAAGTATTGCTCTATTTCTTCCTTCAGCTTTTGCTTGATAAAGGGCTGTATCAGCTCGTCTTATAAGAGTGATAAGTTCTTCACTAGATCTATATTGAGCAACTCCTATACTAATTGTGCAGGTAATCTCATCTCTGAATTTTTCTCTTTCAACAAGACTACATAATTCTACACCAGTGTTGTATGCATTTTCCTGTTCCATATTAGGAAGAAGAATCATCAATTCATCTCCTCCCCATCGTGAAATATATCCCTTCGCATCTATCCTTTTTTTTAGTTGTTGAGAAATATGAATTAATACCTCATCTCCAATAACATGCCCATAGGTATCATTGATATATTTAAACTCATCAACGTCTATTGCAATAAGAGAAAAGGGTGTAGCGTAAATAGTATTATTTTTCACTTCTTGCTCTAAATGTATATTAAATAAGCGCCGATTTATGAGACCTGTAAGTGCATCTTGAGTACTTAATTTTTCTAGTTCAGCAGTTCGTTTCTGTACTTGAGAGGTGAGCTCTGTAACCATATGGTGTTGAAGTGCTTCTTTCGCATTCCGTTGATGATTTAAACGATGATTGATAAAAATTAAAATAGCAAGAAGAATGAAAATCGCTATAAGATTAATG
>CAYZUR010000538.1:0-1561 GCA_964481535.1 uncultured Spirochaetaceae bacterium
GGCATTCATTAACAATATAGCCAGTAATAGAGTGATCAGGGTTGTAATCAGTCGTTGGAGGACTGATTACAACATCAGGGTCAGCAATTCTCATTGCATTAATGAATGCATGTCGGGTCTCTACAGAATCTATAAGGAATTCGTCATCAAAGTTGAGCCAAATTAATTCAGCTCCAATGTACTTAGCAGCACATGAAGCTTCTTGCTTGCGCACCTTAGCAATATCTTCCTTACTTAGTGTGGTAGAACCAACATTCCCATTCGTAACTACACAAAAGAAGAGCTTAGCTCCCATTTGGGCATATCGAAAAGCAGTACCACCACTAAAAGTCTCTATATCATCTGGATGAGCTCCGAAAAACAATACATTCATATCTTCCCCCCTCTATGTGTGGGCTATTTTTCACCTAATAAGTGACTCAAGGTGTAGTATTCGAGTGCTTCATAATCTCGTGCTGCTATGAATTTATCTCGTTTTGCTAGATCAAAGGAGTCAACTTTCTTTTCAAGTAAGTGAACCATTGCCATGCTATTTTCAATGTGGCGGTAAGAAACTTCAACTTTTTGAGTTCTCATGGTCTTTACATCGAGTCCAATAAATTCACCTTTACTTCCATATCCATGGCGTTTTAATACCATTACTTGGTTAAATGCCTGACGTAAATTTTCAGCTGCAAAACTCTTGTCTTGGTCATATCTTGCCCCGTTTTGATCATTAAGGTGAACTCCCCATAACTTTTTGTTAGCTAAAGCAAATCCCATTTCTATAGCTGGGTCGAGTCCTGCTAAAATACAGTGGGCACTTTCAATTAATCCTCCAACTCTCTTTGGGTCACTTGTTAGATTGCTAAGAGCCATGACGTGTCCGATTGTTGGGCAGAAACTTCTGTCGATGGGTTCATTTGGTTTTGGTTCAATCAATACCCTAATAGTTGGGTCATAATTTAAGATAGAGTTAATCCCTTCTACTAATTTTTGTGTTCCCCATACTGGGTCTTTACTTTCTTGGCACAAAGTTCCTTCTCGAGCGAGCCAAAGAACAATTCTATCACAGCCTAACTTTCGTGCAATATCTACAGATCTTTGAGCTCTCCAGATGGCAAATTCTCTATCTTCTTTACTATTAGAAGTAAAACCACCATCGGAAGTATGAGGATCCATCCATAATCTTGGCGCTACAAATTCGGCTTCAAGTTTATATCCATCAAGGAAATTCTTTACTTCTTCAGCTCTTTTTTTGATCTGTGCTTCATTTAGGTTATTCATATCAGGAACAGCATCATCATCATGGAATTGAACTGCATCCATTCCTATCTCTTTAAACTTCTTCACTTTATCTTCAAATGAAATCGGTTTTCTAATTCCAGGGCCAAATGCATCTTCACCTTCGTGTACGTTCCATGGTCCAACTGAAAATCTAAATTTTGACATACTCTTTTCTCCTATTGTAAGTTTTTCTCTTTTATAATTTTTCCCAACGTCTGTGTTCAACGCTTTTCATAACTGATTCTAAAATCTTCATCTCTTCATACCCTGTTTGGAATGTAGGGCGATCATTAGT
>CAYZUR010000539.1:0-1552 GCA_964481535.1 uncultured Spirochaetaceae bacterium
AGAACCAAGTCCAACTCCAATGATATCTTCTTTGTTACCATTAAACATTAACAAGGTCTTTTGACACGCGATCTGTAAAGAAGTCCACAAGTCATCATCAGGATGTTCTGCCCTCCCATCTTCAAATAATACAATCTCTTTTAAAGGAACTGTATAGGAACACATTTCATTTCCTAATAGGTCAAAGATAGCTACTTTTGTACTTTGTGTGCCACCATCAATTGCGAGTATATATCTGTTATCCATTATCTTTTTTCCCTTGTATTACGTTTATAATTGTCTTAGCGCATTAAATACCCACCATCGACGGTGAGTACTGTTCCATTTACATAACTAGAAGCACGACTTGCGAGAAATATTGTAGCTCCCATAAGGTCAAATGTTTCACCCCAACGAGATGCTGGAATATGAGAGAGTATCTCACTATTTCGTTTTTCATCATTCCGTGTCATCTCTGTGAGGGGGGTATTAAAATAGCCAGGGGCAATTGCATTTACTTGGATGTTAAACTGAGCGAGTTCATCACACATTGCCTTAGTAAGGCCCACAAGACCATGTTTAGTAGAAGCGTATGCGGGAGACCATTTACCACCTAGAAATGCGAACAGTGATGCGATATTAATAATTTTCCCACTTTGTTGTTCTATCATAGGGATACATACTTCATGAATCATTTCAAACGCTGCAGTTAAGTTAACAGAGACCATTTTATCCCATTCTCTTCTGGAATAATCTCTAATATCTTCTACATTAATACTAATACCGGCACAGTTGATGAGGATATCTACACTCCCAAAGGCACTAATGCACGTATCTACTACCCGCTTACATTCCCCTTCTAGGGTAATATCTGCTTCAATAAAGATGTAGGTACCACCACACTCTTCAACTAACTCTTTCGTTGACCCATCATCATCAAAGAGGGATGGGACTAATACATTAGCTCCCCCTTTTGCAAGGGCAGTAGAAAATGCTTGTCCAAGTCCACCATTTCCCCCTGTGACAATTGCATTTTTTCCTTTGAGTGAAAAGAAATCCATAGTAAATTCTTTTAATTTCATGACTCCATCCCTTTTTCTATTCTTATTACTAATCTAGTTATGAATGTTAACGCATCACCTTCAACTACGATATCAGAAATACTACAAATAGGTGCATTTTTATTAGTATTTACCGATATAATATGTCCCACATCTTTTAATCCTTCAATGTGCTGTAGCGCTCCATGTATTGCCAATGCTATATACAAAGAGGGGCTCACTGTTTTTCCAGACTGCCCAACCTGTATAGCTCGTGATACAATCCCTTTATCTACTACTGCACGACTCGCACTCACCTCTCCCTTAAGAAGAGATGCAAGGTGGGTAAGTTCATTCATATTATTACTCACTCCCCCTCCCATCGAGATGAGAACGTTACTATGCGTAATGTCGTAGGGAATAATTTTTTTATTTTTCTTAATTACAGATATTGATCCATGAGTGTAGATAAGAGTTGTTAATTCAATAACATCAGACTGTTGTTTCTGTATGTGCGAGTAGGTGAAAATACC
>CAYZUR010000540.1:0-1530 GCA_964481535.1 uncultured Spirochaetaceae bacterium
CATTTATAGGCTACGCACTCTTCTTTATTATATTTGGATCCCTTTTTGCCATGATGTATACCTTTAGTATATTTCATGGAGTCAGTGGAAGTCTCAATAGATCAAAAAGAATGCTTATTCACGAAGCTATTTTGACAGTGGGAACAGTAATTGGAAGCACTATGGGAGGAGCCCTTTATCAACAATTTGGATTTACACACGTATTGTACATGTGCTCCATCGTAGTCCTTCTTCCAATTCTTTTCTTAACTCTTCAACAATTCATAAAAAAATAGGGCCCTATACGAAAAAAAACAAATAAGCCACAATAGAGAAATACAGATAGAGGAGACACGACAATGCCATTAACACTTACCTATAAAATTCTGCAACAACACCTAAAAATGGGTGAACTAAAGCAAGGAAAAGAAATTGCCATTCTTATAGACCAAACACTCACCCAAGACGCAACTGGAACCATGGCCTACCTACAGTTTGAAACATTAGGAATAGATAAAGTACAAAATGAACTTGCAGTTTCCTATGTGGACCACAACACAGTCCAAGTTGGATTTGAAAATGCGGATGACCACAAATACTTACAAAGCGTTGCAAAAAAATATGGCATAGTCTTTTCTCGACCTGGAAATGGAATTTGCCACCAAGTTCACTTAGAACGATTTGGTGCACCAGGAAAAACACTCCTAGGTAGTGACTCTCACACCCCAACAGGTGGTGGACTTTCCATGATCGCAATAGGAGCCGGAGGCCTCGACATTGCAGTAGCAATGGGAGGCGGACCATTTCATCTTATATGCCCTAAAGTTGTAGGAATACACCTTACTCATCAATTAAGGGATTATGTAAGTGCAAAAGATATCATCCTTACCGTATTAGAAAAATATGGAGTCAAAGGAAACGTAAACACAATCTTTGAATATTATGGAGAAGGGGTGAAAACCCTAACAGTTCCAGAACGAGCTACAATATGTAACATGGGTGCTGAATGTGGAGTTACCACCTCTGTTTTCCCATCAGATGAAATAACACATCAATTCCTCTCATCTCATAACAGAGGAGACCTCTATATACCACTACAGGCAGATACAGATTGCAATTATGATGAAGTATGTGTAATAGACTTATCTTTAGTAGTTCCTAAAACAGCAGCACCTCACTCACCAGGAAATGTCGTAGATGTAAAAAGTGTCGAACATACAAAGATTGATCAAGTGCTCATCGGCTCGTGCACCAACAGCTCATATGCAGATTTATACCTTGTTGGACAACTTCTGAAAGATAAAAAAATTCACCCCTCAGTTTCACTTGGAATAGCACCAGGGTCAAGAGAAGTATTCATGATGCTTTCTCAAGACGGGTCTCTCTCTCATATGATACAAAGTGGGGCTAGAATATTAGAATCAGCATGTGGTTTTTGTATAGGAAACCACCAATCACCCTCAACAAATGCCGTATCCTTACGAACCAATAACAGAAACTTTGAAGGACGCAGTGGGACAAAAAGCGCACAAGTATATCTTGTAAGCCCAG
>CAYZUR010000541.1:0-1530 GCA_964481535.1 uncultured Spirochaetaceae bacterium
CTTCGTATCCCTTTGCGTCTAGGTAAGAAAGAATCTCTTCTAATGATAAATTAGAAAGAATTTGACTAGCTGCAAGGTTTTCTGTAGTTCTCACCTGGGTAACACTACCACTTTCACTATTAATCACCGTAGGAATTAAAACATTTGATTCATTTAATGTGGGTGACTTAATAGCAAGAGCACCTATGAAGATTAAAACAAAAGCTGCTGCGAACCCTAAGAGTGCGGGAGTTTTTAGGTGAAAGTCACGTGAAAAAAATTTCACCTTATTTTCCTTTTTAAGATATTTATTCTCCATAAAGGTGTAGATCTTATTTCCCGCGTTTTCAACTTTTTCATCACTGAGGCGAGAAGAATACAACATTGTATGTACTGCTTTTAGTTGTTCATAACGAGAGTTACAAGCATTACAGTATTTTAAATGTTCTTCTACTTGGGTTTTCCATGGTTCTACGAGTTCCCCATCGAGATACGTATTTAAAATTTGATCATCAAGACACATGTATTTCTCCTCTGTCTAGCATCGTTTCAATCATTTTGCGTGCACGATGCACTCTGACCTTTACATTACTTTCTGAAATGTGAAGCACTGTTCCAATCTGCTTATAGTTTAAATCAGCATATTCTTTTAAAATCAATACACTTTTTAGCTTCTCAGGCAGTTTCTCCACAGCCGCTCGAACCATCTCTTTTGTTTCTATATCAATAAGAATATCTTCACCATTTTGAATTGGGGTCTTCGGCACTTTCTTGATTTTATCAACCATTGCCTTTTCCCTGGACTTCCTTTTTACTACGTTGATTGCCAGATTTTTAGTCACTCTAATCAACCAGTACTTCGCTTCATCTACCGAAGGGAACTCCATGTTCTTCTCATAAAACCTGATAAATGCTTCTTGTACTATATCTTCTGAAACATCTAAGCTGTAGGTCACATGGTAAGCTACTCTCATCAAAACAGGAAACACTTCTTTATATACTTTTCCGAATGATGCATTCTCGCTACTTTTTACTTTCATACTATTAACAACTCACCTATTGTATCGGTTACACAATTTTTGTAATTATAGGGCCATTTTTCGTATCTTTAATTACATACCCCATATTCTCTACTATAGCACGAACATCATCGGCTGTCTGATAATTTTTTTCAAGTTTAGCTTGTGCTCTTTTTTCAAGTAATACAGATATCTCTTGGGGGATCTCTTCATCTTTTTTTTCACACACAAGAGAAAGAGCCAGTATGGTCTCCATATGATCCACTAATGCTTTTTTATCTTCATCACTCAAATCAGTATCTTTTACTATCTTCCACAATGTGGCAAGAGCTTGAGGGAGATGCATATCTGTATTTATGTGTTCTCTAAATTCAGCTACATAGCTTAATGCTTTGGTATCGGTAATCTCTTCTACTGTTTTAGGAGTATCTACTTTTAATTGAGAGATGAGCTTTATGAGGTTTTTTCTTCCACTGCGAGCTGCATCAAGAGATTGCCATGAAAAGACAAGTTGTGACCTATAATGTCCTAG
>CAYZUR010000542.1:0-1528 GCA_964481535.1 uncultured Spirochaetaceae bacterium
TTGCGTTATCTCTACCCTGCCCTATTTTATCATTTTTATAGGCATACCATGATCCACTTTTGTTCACTAAATCATATTTTAGAGAACCATCTAAAATAGAACCGTAGTAGCTAAGTCCTTCACCAAAGAGCATATCGAGTTCAACTCGTTTAAAAGGGGGAGCAACTTTGTTTTTTACAATTTTGATTCTTACCCTATTACCAATGATATCATCTGCACTTTTAGAAATAGCTTCGATTTTTCTTACTTCAATTCGAATTGATGAATAGAATTTAAGGGCATTCCCTCCAGTAGTTGTCTCTGGATTTCCAAACATTACCCCTATTTTCATTCTAATTTGGTTAATGAATATAATCATTGTATTACTTTTTGCTAGGATTCCAGTAAGTTTTCTAAGAGCTTGGCTCATAAGTCTCGCTTGAAGACCCATATGAGAGTCTCCCATATCACCATCAATTTCTGCTTGCGGAGTGAGGGCGGCAACTGAGTCAACAACGATAACATCTACAGCTCCTGAGCGAACTAAACTTTCAGTAATTTCTAAAGCTTGCTCTCCATTATCTGGTTGAGAAATCCAAAGTTCATCAGTATTTACACCAAGCTTACGAGCATATCCTGGATCGAGGGCATGTTCTGCATCAATAAATGCAGCAATTCCACCAGCTTTTTGAGCTTCAGCTATGGCGTGAAGTGCTAGGGTTGTTTTACCAGAAGATTCTGGACCATATATTTCTATAATTCGTCCTTTAGGATATCCACCTACTCCCAGCGCTTCATCGAGTAAGATTGAACCAGATGAAATAGTTTGTATCGATCCATCTATTGGGTTATCAGAAAGTTTCATTAATGCACCCTTGCCAAACTGTTTGTCAATTTGACTTCTTGCATTTTCTAATGCTATTAATCTGTCTTTGTTATCTCCAGATTTTAATGCTCTTGAAACCGGTGGGGTATTACTATTACTTTTAGCCATATTGAATTTTGCTCCTATAAGTCGTTTGTACTTACATTACGTTATTGTGATTGATATTACTTTCTCACATCATGTGAATTGAGGATAATAGTGACAGGTCCGTCGTTTGTATATCTGACCTTCATGTCAGCTCCAAATATACCACTTTCTACATCTAAATTCATCTCTTTTAATCTAGTAATCGCATTTTCATAGAAGAGTTGTGCCTCCTTTGGAGGGGAAGCATTATTAAAAGATGGTCGATTCCCTTTTGTCGTAATTGCACACAGGGTGAACTGACTAATAATGAGTATTTTCGATGAAACTTTGTCTACACTTAGATTCATCTTATCATTTTCATCTTTAAATATCCTCAATGCAGCAATTTTTCTTACAATATACTCTAAATCACTTGTTTCATCACCTTGGAACACTCCCAAGTAGACAAGTAATCCAATATCAATACTTCCAGTGACTTTATTATCTACGCAAACAGAAGCGTCACTCACTCGTTGTACTACTGCTTGCTCTCCAACGGCATGGAGGGCAGCCTGAGCCCATGCTCCCGAGACTCCC
>CAYZUR010000543.1:0-1524 GCA_964481535.1 uncultured Spirochaetaceae bacterium
AAGAGTTCTATAGATAATTCCTTCAAGCATTATAGCATACAATACACCTGCAGCACTTGCTTCAGTTGGACTGAAAATACCTGCATAGATTCCACCAACTACAATGATTGGAAATCCTAAGACTAAATACCCATTTTTAAAAGCTTGTATTTTTTGTTGTTTCGTAGCTTTTTCCATAATCGCAATTTTCTTAATCTTTGAATAAAAATAGACAAAAATAGAAAACAGAGTAAAGATTAATACCCCAGGTCCAATCCCTGCTAAAAAGAGTTTACCAATAGAGGTGCTTGTTACAACTCCATAGACAATAAACCCAATAGACGGGGGAATAAGGAGAGCGATATCACTTGCATTAATAATTAATCCTAATGTAAATGATGATGAATACCCAGCTTTAAGGAGCATTGGTCTCATTGTTCCACCAATAGCAGATACTGTTGCTTGGGTTGATCCACTTACTGCACCAAAAAGAGTACAACTAGCATTAGTAGTAATAGCAAGCCCACCTGGGATGTGGCCAACAAAAACCCTAATCATCTCTACCAGTCGTGCGGCTGCTTTTCCACTAGTCATAATATTTGCAGCTAAAATAAACATTGGTACACACACCAATGCAGGAGGTGTAAAACCATTGATGATTTGTTGAGTCACCACTTGCAAATTCATGTTTGGCATAGTTATGCCAAGATATGCAAGAACTGGTCCTAATAAGACGATGACGAAAGGAAATCCAAGCATCAACATCGCGACCATTACTAATCCGACGATTCCCATACTATTTGCTCTCCTTTAATTCAATGCTATTTAGGTCAATACTTGCCATAGCTTCTGCTAGCATAATCTCTTCATCTTCATATTCACTTTGTTGTTCAGGTGATAACCACACTTCTTTTTCAACTATGTTTTTGATAAATGTCCTTACATATTGAAATCCTGCCATAAATAGTCCAACAGGAGCTGCTATTACAAATAGCCAATAAGGTGCTCTTAAGGACGCTGTAAGAGTTCCTCTTCCTTGTAATGTAATCACATATCTAAGTGCAATATAGGCTAAAACAAACATAACAATAGCGCTAACTGCTGTGATGATAAGGATCAAGATCTTTTCTACTTTAGCTGGGAGTAATTCTAATAGCGCTCCCATGCGAATGTGACGAGCTTTAC
The DNA here is from genome assembly GCA_964481535.1 of uncultured Spirochaetaceae bacterium. Lineage (GTDB taxonomy): Bacteria > Spirochaetota > Spirochaetia > Sphaerochaetales > Sphaerochaetaceae > SABI01. The sequence continues at coordinate 1,165 of CAYZUR010000543.1, forward strand.
GGGTTGCATAACTCGTACCTAGAAAAGTTATGAGAATAATAAACAATTGTGAAATTTCTTCTGCAAAGTGAATAGATCTATACACATTGCGACTTATCACGTTTGCAATAAGTAGTACTGCAAGGCCTGAAGTACTAATTATTATTATCCACACTTCCAATCTATCTACTATAAGAGATAGCGTATTACCAATTTTCTGCCATGTATTTTTAGTAGGACTCGTTGGAGCCTTTTGTTGTTCTGTCATATATAGGTACCTTTTCTTATAAGAGTCTCAGGGAGGGGTTAGCTCCCTGAGTAGTTCTTAAAAGATTCTTTTATAACCCTAATGCTTTTTGTGCATCAGCAATGTCTTTAAGT
>CAYZUR010000544.1:0-1516 GCA_964481535.1 uncultured Spirochaetaceae bacterium
CCATTAAGTTTTAAACGTGCCGATATGGAACTCTTATTCAACCGAATCCATAAACATCTAAGGATGCCAGATAAAAATCTTCACTTCCCTACTGTTGAAGGGCTGAAGGAATACACGGCTTCCTTTGATCAAGCAAAATGTCTGGTCATGCAAGGCGGACAAGGTGAAACGAAACACTGGGCATTTAATGACCCTCCACAGAGAGTTGCACCATACGACAAGGTTCCACCTACACCAGAAGAATACCGTAAATTAAGTGCTCGTGTTCTTGAAATCCATCCGATGACAATGACTCAAAATGCAAGGACTTCAGGTGGTGGAGTTGTTTCAAACATACCTCTTCATGCTGTTACTGTGGGACCGGTTGAAACATGGAAATCTGAAATGGTAAGTATTTGGCACCCAGGCTGGCATGATAATCCTTTTGGTATGCGTTTATCTGCATATATGATCGCTAATAATATTAAAGACTCAAGTGTACCAATGTCTCTACTAGCAGACCACCCAAATGTTGTATTCCATTATCTAGTACCCAACCTAGGCACTTGCACAGTTGAAATGCACTAGCAATAGGAGACCGTGTTTCTAAGATATTTAAAGATAGAGATTATTAAGCTACATATTGGGCATATAAAAAGATACACAATGAGAACCATAGGAAAACTGAGAATATACTTCTATAGAGTTAAACACATTGTGATTCTTATCGGCAAATTATTAATTTGCTGATGGTACTGCTGAGTACCAAATCAATTTAACCCCAAGCATATGAGAAGGTATGTTTGACTTTAAGAAAAAGGAGACCTTTCCATGAAAAAAGACAATGATTTAGTAATGAACGCCGATGGTGCTGCAAAATTAGGATTCCCTATGTGGCCACAGTTTGCTCCAGAAGTCGCAGAAGCGATTCAAGAACCAATAAAAAGTGGATTAGTAAACTACTGGACAGGAAAAAAAGGGATGGAATTTGAGCGTGAATTTGCTAGTTGGGAAGGTTCTTCTTTTGCTATTAGTTGTACTAATGGCACAGCAGCACTACATATCGCTCTAGCGAGTTTGGGCATTGGCCCCGGAGACGAAGTGATTGTCCCTTCTTACTCATTTATCGCTTCATCATTTAGTGTTGTGCAAGCTGGAGCAATTCCAATATTTGGGGATGTATCAGAGGATCATACACTAGATCCTAAAGGGTTAGAATCTCTATTGAGTTCCAGAACCAAAGCTATTGTAGTAGTCCATCTCTATGGAATAGTTGCTGACATGGGACCAATACTAGAATTTGCAAAAAAACATAATCTATATGTAATTGAAGATTGTGCTCAATGTTTTGGGGGAACCTACAAAGGGAGAAAAGTAGGAATAATTGGCGATGTTGGGTGTTTTAGTTTTTGTCAAAGTAAGCACTTCACTACTGGTGGAGAAGGTGGCATGGTTGTCACAAACAATGAAGAAGTTGCTTGGGAATGTCGCTCTTTTAGAGACCATGGGTATGATGTAAAAGAAAGATTAAATTTAT
>CAYZUR010000545.1:0-1512 GCA_964481535.1 uncultured Spirochaetaceae bacterium
TGGAAAACTCCCCTCCCCCTTTGGAGGGCCTGGGATGTATGAGAAAGTAAATACTACAGTGAGGAACTTAACAATTCAAAAAGAAGTTACCTACACAGACCTTCACATCCATTTTGTAAAAGACCATGGGTTTTATGAAGGAGAAGGCAGTGCGTATCGTATTGAACCTGTTGCTTTAGTTGAGACCTTAGAAGTGCCGATTAACGATTAAAGGATATCGAGTTTAAGTACTTGCTTTATAAAGATTGAAGCAAGTACTGTATCAAACTGAGTTCCACTACATCGAATGAGCTCTCTTGCAGCATCCTTTTCACTCATCATCTTTTTATATGGTCTCCATGCAGTCATTGCATCAAATGCATCTACAATACAAATCATACGAGCTTGTAATGGTATTTCATCCCCTTTAAGTCCTTGAGGATATCCTTTGCCATCTATTCGCTCATGGTGAGACAGAACATATCCACTTAATTCACCTAACTCACTTACACTCATCATGATACGATACCCTTTTTCTGGGTGCTTTTTCATCTCTTCCCATTCATCAGCATTTAGTGGCCCTGTTTTATTTAATATTGATTGGTCAATGTTTATTTTACCAATATCATGTAACAGACCTACTGTTTTCATTTGGGCAATCTCTTTTGTTCCCATTCCAACAGCATGTGCAAGACGAGCACAAAGGAGGGATACCCTTCTAGAGTGCAACTCTTCTCGCGGGTTTTTTTCATGTAACGTATGAATGATTACATATAACGCTTTGCTTCTCGTACTTGGACTTTGATGAAGTTTGTTTTGATTGAGGTCATCTTCTGCTTTTTTTAACAATTCATCTACCTTAATACTATTATCATAGGCAACAACAACTCCAAAGGAGAGAGAGACCACAACTTTATGTTGTGATAATACCTCTATTCTTTGTTGAATTCTTTGGATTACAGAATTTGATAACTCTTCATCATCACTTTTAAGAATAAGACCAAATTCATCGCCTCCAATTCGGGCAACATAATCATCTGATCCCTTCTCTTCTTGGATAATCTGTGCTATTTGGAGTAAGAGGGCATCTCCTGCATCTCGGTTAAACGCATCGTTAATCATCTTAAATCCATTCACATCAGCAATAGCTATAGTAAATGGATAGGTATTTTCTTTTATTAAGGTATGAAGTGTATTCATGAAATCAAGCTGATTCGGTAATCCCGTGAGCTGATCATGAACATATGCGTATGATATTTTTTCCTCTAACTCTTTGCGGTTATTGATATCTGCAACCATACACAAGTGATGTGCATAAGGAGAGGATTTACTAAATAAGGTAGAGATAGAAATATTGGTCCATATCATAGTCCCATCAGTACGAATAAATCGTTTATCCATACTATATGAGTCTATCTCTCCAGCGAATAGGCGCTTCATGTGCTCTTCATCCTCTGCTATATCATCTGGGTGAGTGATACTCATCCAATTTACTTTTCCAATCTCATCTTTGGAGAGTCCCATCATATTTTG
>CAYZUR010000546.1:0-1509 GCA_964481535.1 uncultured Spirochaetaceae bacterium
AGAGAATAGGTACGAAAAAGGTCTTTATCTAATATTTCAGATAAAGACCTTTCAACAATATGAGTTAATTTAATTGCTATTTATAGCTTACAACACCATTTTCTAATGCTTTATTTACCATTTCATAAAATGGTTCAATTTTAATAGAGACACCTGCAATGTCATCTACTACATTCTTACTTACTTCTTGATTATCAAGGAGCTGTTGTTCAATTTTAGCCGCTTGTTGATACCACTCTGACATTGCTCCACCGTAAGCTACCATGTTGTATTTACCATCTATATCAAATGTTTTTTTGTCATCACCTTTCTCATTAAGAGCTGACCAATATACATCAACAATATTCCCATTTTCTACAAATAGTGAAAGAGTATCTTTCCAACCATTATCAAAAGAGTCACCCATTGCATAATAGCCACCATCTGTGTATGGACCTAATTCTCTTACTCCTGCTTCAAGAGCAGCACTTGCTAAATCAAATAATCCATTAACATGAATTGAGACACCACCTACTGCATCAGTACGTCCTTCATCATCTTTGTATTCAACGAGGGATGGGTCTTGAAGATCCATGAGGTATTGTTCAGCTTTTTGAGCTTGTACTAACCACTCAGCTTGAGCTCCACCAAATTTAACCATGTTATATTTTCCAGCTGCATCATAAAGTTTTTTATCATCGCCAGTTCTGTTAATCCCAGACCAGTTTGCACCAACGATATTACCGTTGATTACTGTGAGAGCAACATATTCTTTCCACCCAGAAGATGCAAATTCTTCATCAAATGCATAATACGCACCATCAGCATACGCGCCTTTTCCAGCAGGACCAGCAATTAAGGCTTCCTTAGCAAGATCAAAGAACTCAACTACATGAATAGAAACTCCTGCGATATCATCAGTACGTCCTTCATCATCTTTGTAGCTAATTACTGAAGGATCTTGGGTATCAAGTAAATATTGTTCTACTTTTTGTGCTTGTACTGACCATTCAGCTATTGCTCCACCAAATCTTACCATGTTATATTTTCCAGCTTTATCAACTGCTTTTTTAGAAGAACCAGCGCTTACATTCACACCATTCCAATCAGCTTCTACAATATTGCCATTTTCAACAACTAATGTAACAGCATATTTCCATCCGGTTGATGCAAAACTATCTTCAACTGCAAAATAGACCCCATCTATATAGGAACCTTTTGCTTCACTTGCTTTTGGTGCTTCTTTCACTTCAACCGCAGGGGCTACCGCTGCTGGTGTTTCGGCTTTCTTCTGACAGCTGACTAATGAGACCATCATGAGGGTAACTAAAAGACCCATCATGAATAACATACCTAATTTTTTCATCTATTCACTCCTGATATATCGATATCGATTTATAGTATATTAGTTCAGCCAAAGTTGTACAAGGGGGTAGATTAGGATATAAAATCAGAGAATTTCTTTTTTATATCTTCGTCAAGTAAAAGCGACTTTGTCATAAAATAAAATTGGAAATATTGGACTGTTTT
>CAYZUR010000547.1:0-1506 GCA_964481535.1 uncultured Spirochaetaceae bacterium
TTGCACTTACTTTTCCAAACCCTCTTTTAGTTGCATTTAGTTTTTCAATCAACCGTATTAAAAAGTTAGTAGAGCAACAGTTTGAAATTGGAAAAATCATATTACGCTATGGCCTCATTCCAATCATTGAACCTGAAGTAGATATCCACTCTAAAGATAAACAAGAATCAGAAAACATTCTTAAAGAGGAAATTAATATACAACTTGCCCTCCTTAAACCAGAGGATAGAATAATGTTTAAACTTACTATCCCAACAACACCTAACTTTTATGCTGATATACAAAAAAATGAGCATGTTGTGAGAGTTGTAGCCTTATCGGGTGGATATAGTAGAGCTGAAGCGAATACATTATTAGCGAAAAATAAAGGCCTTATTGCCAGTTTCTCTAGAGCCCTTGCTCAAGATTTATCTGCAAATCAAAGTGAGGATGAATTTAATGCCATGATGAGTAAATCAATTAAGGGAATTTACGAAGCGAGTATCACGTAATAATAAGAGACATCGAGATGCTAAAAAAGAAGTAATGTATCTTAGATTGTAATTTATGAGAGAAATATACAAACCGAATGTAGTCAAAAGGAACAACTGATAATGGTTGTTCCTTTTGTATTAGCGTAGAGAAAATTCTTTATCAAAAAGAGCAGTATATCAAACATTGAGGACAAAGCGTGTATAAAAGAGTCCGTTCTCTAGAGAGAACGTATATGCACCATGGAAACGTTTAACAGTATAGACCATGCTCCGTGTACCAATTCCCCCACCCTCTGTGTGAGAAATGGGCATATTGTCCTCAAAAGCAATATCACCTTTACAGGTATTGGTGACTCCTATTGCTAATCGTTTCCCATTATAATGGGATTCAATTTTTATAAATTTATCTACATCATCCCAAAGGTCTAGACAAGAATTATAGGCATTCTCTATAGCATTACCAAATAGTGCAGCGAGTTCCATTGATTCTATTGTTAATTCTTGTGGAACACTAGCCATTATCGTGATGGCTATTTCTTTTTTTCTGCATTGTTCTGCCCAAAAACAGAGAATACTGTTCACAGCAGTATGTTCGCAGTACTCCTCTTTTGGAATATTGTTAGAGTGCATTTGATCTTTTAAATATTCAATTGCAGTATGTGTATTACCACTTTCTAACAGCTCTATCATGGTTTGAGTATTATGACGCAAGTCATGCCAACGTCTATTAGATTTATCAGCAGAATCCTTGAATAAGAGGAATTGATTTAGTTGAGCTTTGTTTTGCATCGACAACATCCGTTGCTGCTCTAGTATGATATATTTTTGGTGAAGCTGATTAAACATATAGATAATTACACCAAACACAATACCCATAACTAGTGTAGTTACAGAACCCACATATAGCATCTCATTAAAACTGCCATTTTTCCCATACTGTAAAAAGGAATAATAAAGAATCAAACTACCAATGATTGGAAGAATGGAAAAAACAATCCACCCTTTATCAACTTCATCTTGTAATAAAAGATAA